>NJDF01000002.1 GCA_002254895.1 Thermoprotei archaeon ex4572_64 | reverse complement strand
TTAACAATGTTGGGTAAGATCTCTACCTCATTACTAATTATAATTTTAAAGCATGGAAAAACTCTCAATTTAGAATCTAATTCATCAAGTACTCTTCTCGAAACTTTGCTCTTACCAATGTACAGTACTGTCACATGTAGTTTATCAGCGTCTACATACTCTATGGGTAGGTAGTTTATTCTTGGTATGTTTATGGGTATTTTAATTCCATAGAAGTAAGGCATTAATCAATTAGTCCTTCTTCGGTAATTTTGAAAGTTATTTCTCTCTCTGGATGCATTGGTGAGTCAAAAATTTTAGCAATCCTAATGTTTTCCTTAGATTTTCTAAGCCAAATTCTATATGTTGCTCCATGAGCAATTACATTACCACCTGCAGGTTTTAATGGATTTCCAAAAAATACGTCAGGTTGTGCAACTACTTGATTAGTAACCACTACGGCTAGGTTGTAAATATCTGCGACTCTTAATAATTGTGAAATGTGCTGATTAAGTTTTTGCTGTCTTTCAGCTAGATTTTCACGTCCAGGATACTCAGCTCTGAAGTGAGCTACAAGTGAGTCAATAACTATTAACTTAATGTTCTCCCTATCAATAACTCTCTTAGCCTCATCTATAATCATCATCTGATGATCACTATTATATGCTCTAGCATAGAGTATATTCTTTAATGCTTCTTGTGGATCAATACCTCTATACTTAGCTATTTGTGAAATTCTTTCAGGTCTAAAAGTATTTTCAGTATCTACATAAAGCGCTTTAGCTTTAAGACCCCCTCTCTCTTCAGGTAACTGCACCATGACTGCAAGTTGATGACATAATTGCGTGTTATGTAGTATTAAACCATTAGCTGCAATAAAGTTATGAGTTTCAGGAATTACTAAATCATATACATAATCATTATATTCAATTTCTTCAACATGCTTAACTTTGTGAAATGAAAGGTTTTTAATAGTTTTTAATAGATTTAAAAACTCTGCAATATACTTTTTAGAGCTCTCCGACAATTCTTTCAATTTGTTTAATAGCATCTCTTCAAATCTTTCTAATATCTTATCACCAAACCAAACTCTATTTCTTCTCACATAACTTAGATATGATTCAAATATGCGATAATCTTTTTCTTTACGTTTAATTGTAATTAAGTTTCTATACTTAGCGTAGTACATATCTAAGATTTCAGATGGATATCTACCTCTACCATAGTGTATACTAATGTCTTTACGTTTAAGTATGCAATATCTTAGTATTTCAGAAAGTACATATCTATCTTGATTGGCTATACGAATTACGTAGCACTTCTTATCTTTGTCTAAATCTTTCTCATGAAGTAATGCATTTATACCAAGTGACCTTTACTAACTTCTACATATCCATCACCATCAATTAATCCTGCAATAAATGATTTAATAACTTCAATATTTGAATTAAAGATTTCTTCTGGAATAAATTTTGTTTGAGCTTTAAAGTCGTAGTGTAAGTTTAGTCTTTCTAATGTTGCCTCTCTAATTAGAATTGTGTATACAGGTTTCTTACTGTTTCTAGTATCTACCTTAATCGTTGGTTTGTAATGATCTTTCTCTTCAATGTATTGGATGATGAAGTTTAATATTTCGGGTGATGTTGTTACTATTGAATATGGATTTGTAGTACCATCAGCAATGAAAAGGCCTAAGAAATATCCATCTTTTATATCTAACTTGGAATTACTCTTACAACTTAATTTTCTAATACCAATAACTATATGATTTGAAGTTACATCTTTTGCTTTAATCCACTTTAAACCATCTTGAGTAAGTATTAGTATTGGATGATTTGGTGTTACTTTAACTTCAATACCATCTTCAGTGACTATTCTTACTAATTTCTTAACCTTCTCTTTATAGATGTATGTAGCATATGTTTCCTTAATGTTAATACCATCAAATGTGTAAACTTTAATGCAATTTTCAGGTAATTTTACGATATATCCATTATCGTATGGTTGTTCTCCATAAATTTTAGCATATTTTTCATACATTTGTTCTATTTGTTGTACATGTACTTTATCATCATTCATATATATTATTAAAGTATCTTTTGAAAAACACTTGCCTGCACCGAATTCACCCACAACTTCCGTTATTGCTCTAGTTTCTACACCACCGCCAAGTAATTCATCTAATGATTTCACGCCTGTAGATATTTTCTTAACATTTCTTCTTCTTTCATATAGTTCAAAAGCTGTTATGAAGGTTTTTAGACCTATAAGTTTCTGAGCTGCTGCTATTATGTTCTTAGCTCTCTCTTCACTACCAATAATTTCTGCAAGCTCTTTAACACTTGCAAAAGCTACATCTCTAGCAGTTAAATAACCTGCATCTCTGAGCTTTTGTGCTGTTACTCTACCAACACCTTCAATTTCCTCAACATCAATACTTGGATATTCAACACTAGCTTGAACGATTGTTGCACTCTCTTCACTACCTGTATGTGATGCTTGTGTTGAAGTTTCTATTTCAACTCCCTCCCTACCTCCCGACTTCCTTCTCCTAGCTGGCATGCTCTTTATAGATATTTGGGATAATACTTATAAACCTAACTATGAGAAGTTAGGAGTATTTTTATTTAAGAAGATTTATGGAGATTTCTAAGCAATAAGTCTTTCTCTCTTTTTAACACCTTTATAGTTTGCAAGTACTAGAGCTACAAATCTATAAACTACATGTGCAGCTTTTGTGTACGGTATGGTTATGAATAATATAGCTACAGCTATTAGATGTATAGCATACACTACAGCACCCACAGCTTCAGGAGCAGCTACAAGTCTTACAGCTTGTGCTAAGAATCCTGTAATGGCAACTATTAGTAGTAGTATTATCAAATACCAATCATAATTTAGTGTAGCTTCTCTAGCATCTCTCACAGCTGCTCTTCTAACTATTAGTGCTATAGAACCAAAGAGAAGCAATACACCACCAACGTTGAAAGCTATTTTTATAGGTTCATGAAGGTGATGCATTAATGGTTCGCAATAGCCTGGAGTAGTGGGACTACACATATCTATGTAGTGATGCATTTCTAGAGAATCAAGTCCTGTACATATCATGAGTATTGCAAAACCCCAAAGAACGAACTGATGCATTATCCATCTGAAAGTCTCATCTCTACATCTCTTTAGATTTCTATGAACAAACAACTCATCTATTAGAGTTAAGATGATAGCCTTAATGATGTTCATTCTTTTCTTTTCACCAAGTAGAGGTCTCACAGTCAATATCATAGATATCACATTTACAAGCATTATGATGACAGCAATAGCAGTAATTACGAGACCTGTAAGAAATACTGTCTTGACGATAGGCTGGTTAAACATGTAGGCATAGTTAATTGCCATATTTAGAAAAAGTTTGGTACTATTTTAAAGAATTACCTAGATTTTAATGAATTTTAAGGAGAAGAGAGATTATAAGAGTCCTCTACCTACAAGCATTCCTCCACCGAATCCAGCACCAGCACCAAAGCCTTTAAATGGATTGGGACCCATCTTCTTAATTTCCTCAACGAAGCTCTTCATGACATCTATTACCTTATCGTAATCTTCAAGCGTTATTTCTACAACTTTAACTCTCTCTACCTCAATAGCCATTCTTGATAGAGTTTCTCTCAAGTTCTCCATTCTAACACTAGCTAAGTCTGGTCCTCTAATGAAGTGGCATTGCTCTGTTGCTGTTGCTTCACCACTTCTACAACCCATTAATAAGATGCCATCAATGCCAAGTGATAGTGAGTCTGCAAGCCATCTAACATTTACGCTACCAATGCATGGAACTGGAATTACTGTGATAATTTCTTCAGGATAAGTCTCTCCTCTTCTTAGTGCTATATCTAGTGCTGCATATGCATCATTTACACATGCAAATACTATGATGTTGAACTTGTCAGGCTTAATGTCTAGTGACTTAATCATACCCATAATTAAGTCTGTGTTATGGTATGGTAGTGATAGTGCGACAGCTGGACATGCACCAACACAGATACCACATCTTCTACACTTTAACGGATCTGGCTTAGGATATCCTTTCTCATCAAAGGTGTAGGTGTCGAATGGGCATTCTTCTGTACATCTCTTGCACTGTGTACACTTTACAGTATCTATAGTTATGATGTTAGGATCAGTTAGATATGAATACTCAGTTCTTGCTCTACCAAGTAGTAGTGATGCTGCTCTCATAGCAGCACCAATACCACTTCTTACAGACCATGAGACATCCATGGGGAAGAGTGCTGAACCTGCAACATATATACCTGTTCTCTTACTCTCAAATGGGAAACATATGTAGTCAGATTCTGCAAAGTAGTGATAACGCGGTATCTGTAAGAGTTCTTTCTCCCAAGATCTACCAACACCTGACTTTAACCACTCTGGTGGATGTACTCTCAATGAAGATACCATACCTGTAGCTAGTACAACCATGTCAGCTCTAATTGCTATTCTTTCACCAAGTAAGGTATCGTCTGCTATGACAATGAGTTCTCCAGTATTTGGATCTTGCTCGACTTTTCCTGCTCTACCTCTTATGAAGAAGACGTTAGGTAAGGCTTGAGCTTTCTTGTATAGATCTTCATATAGACCAAAAGCTCTAACGTCAATGTAGAGTACGTACATCTGTACGTCTGGATGTCTTTCAGCAATTGTGAGTACGTGTTTAAGTGTTGCTGCACAACAAATAGTTGAGCAGTACGGTAAGTGCTTCTCATCTCTAGAACCTGCACACTGAATGAACACTATTCTCTTAGGTACTTTGCCATCAATCATTACTTTACCTTTAGTAGGGCCGTTAGGAGCTAGTAATCTCTCAAGCATCATGTTGGTAATAACACCTTTGAACTTACCGAAACCGTATTGATCGCTTAGCTTATATGGATCATATGGTTCCCAACCTGTAGCTACAATTATAGCACCAACATTTAGTTCTATCTCTTTAGCTTCCTCTTTAAGATTAATAGCACCTGTTGGGCATATCTCAACACATTTAGTACACTTACCCTCCTTAACACCTATGCATGAGTTGGGATCGATTACGTACGCGAAGGGGTGTGCTAAATCGTGTGGTAAGTATATTGCCTTTCTTTTATCCATACCGAAGTTAAATTCGTTAGGTACCTCTATAGGACATACCTCCATACATTTACCACATGCATTACACTTCTCAACATCTACATATCTCGGATTAATTCTAATCTTTACTTTGAAGTTACCTGGAGAGCCTGTTACTTCAAGTACTTCAGCATTTGTGTAAATTCTAATTAGTGGATTGGTTGCAAGTCTTAATCTACGTAGCATGAATTCTAGACCACAGTAAGGTGGACATAGTTTGGGGAAGTATCTAGCTAGCTGTACAACCTTACCACCAATGTATGGCTTCTTCTCTACCACTATAGTCTCAATATTTAGATCTGCAAGTTCTAGAGCAGCTGAAAGACCTGCAGGTCCTGCACCAATAACTAGAACTCTCTGTACTCTCTCAACAGCAACTTCTTTAGGTATAGGTTGTGCGGCCTTTACTCTACCAACATATGCTTTGATGAGATTGATAGCCTTATCCTTAGCTGCTTGTGGATTATCTCTATGAGCCCATGCTGCATGTTCTCTAATAGGTGCAACTTCAATAAGGTATGGACTAATGTCTGTCTTTGACGATATGACTTCTCTAGCTCTATCAAGTACATATCTTGGTGAGCATCCAGCAATAACTACTCGCTCAACATTTCCTGCCTTGATATCCTCAATAACTTGACTAAAATCACCTACACACAGATTCGGTATGGTCTTCACAGTTACTACACCATCGATTTTAGAGACAGCATCAACAACTTCATTAACTGGTATAACGTCTGTTACGCTTTTACATGTGCATATATATACTCCAATCTTCATTAATTAGACACCTCTTAAGGTCTTACTGTTTCAAGTACTTTTTTAATTTTGCGTCTCTTGAACTTTATGGCTAATCTACCAATACCGAACTTATCATATTTAAAGGTTGCAAAATCTCTAAGAGCTGCAAGTACTTTAGCTGGATTTGCTCTTCTAGGACATACTTGACTACACTTCATACATTGATCACATATCCATGGATCTAGTCTCTTAATTACTTCATCTATAAGTCCTAACTGTACAAGTAGCATATCAATTCTAGGCATTCCTGGACATATATCTGATAGTGGACATGCAGAGACACATGTTGCACATTGCATACATATCTTAACGTCTACACCATAACTTGCTAAGAAGGCTTCAAAATCTTCTCTTCTAAACTTCTCAGTAATATCGATAATTTCTGACATTGATTTAGATATACAATAATTATTTTAAAATTTTATGTTCTGCGATTCTGTTGACCAGAGGTTCACCATTCAGATTAAACATTTAAGAATCAACATATCCTAGTTAACAGAACCTACTCTACATAAAGAGTTCACTATAAATTCTAAGACCGTGAAGAGAGATGTGAGATCTAGGAAAAGGTAAGTTTTATTGAGAGGAAAATATTAGTCTAAAAAGAGACTTGATTTAAAGGTTTAAGGTACTAACTGTATGTACGGTCTTGTAAATAGTTTCCACTCTCCAGTCTTAGGATCGTAGACTGAGTTTACAAATACTTTCCAGTTAGTATCATCAACACTTGGATAGTCTGATCTTATGTAGTATCCTGGCCATCTAGACTCTTTTCTAAAGAGCATGTGTCTAACATGTGCTTCTGCGGTCCACACTCTATGAACGAGTTCCCAACATCTTAGTAGTTCATGTAGATCTTTTGCACCTAACTTAGCTAAGTCCTCCTTTAAGAAGAGAAGTAGTTCTAGTCCTCTCTGTAGTGCCTTCTCGTTAGTTGTATACATACTTGATATTCCTCCTGCATATTCATCCATAATCTTCTCTAGCCTCTTTAATCCTTGATGTGGTAGTACGTATTCGAATGAGAGGTCTGGTTTTGATGTTGTTGCTTTACCTTTCTCGTAAAGTTCTAGTGGCTTAAAGATTTCAGTCTTAAGCTTCTCAACATATGCTTCATCAATTTCTGGCATTTCTGGGTTATCCATTACAAATCTTACAGCTGCTTTAGCTGCAATTCTGCCTTCAGTAAATGCACCGCTTGAGAATTTGTGTGGTGCTGCACCTACTGCATCACCAGCTGCGAAGAGTCCCTTAATAGTTGTCATTCTGTTATAACCCCATTGATACTCTGATGGTGCTATGTCTTCTGGACCACTGACCCATGCACCTGCACATCCAGCATGTGAACCCATGATGTATGGCTCTGCCATCATGATCTCTGAAGGTCTCTCAGCTGGGTCTAGGTTTGTACAACACCATAGCAGAGCTTGTGATGGTGTCATCTGTAGGAAGTCCTCCCAACACCAGTGTAGTGCTTCTTCAGCTTCCTTAGTCTTACCTTCCTGCTTAAGTTTCTGAATAACTGCATCATGCCTCATTAGGAATGGGAATTTACCATCTTTATAGTCAAGTAGCATTGCTAAGTTTCTCAAACATGTAGGTGTAGGTTTGGCTTCGGCATACTTGCCAGCAATTCTCTTAAGATCTTCTGCACGTGTTTTTAGGTAGTCTTCTCCAAAGGCATTTTCTGCCCAAGTCTTTAAGAATAGGAAGTATGCACCTACTGGGCCGTAAGCATCTTTAAATCTCATGGGTATGAATCTGTTCTCCATTTGAGTCATCTCTGCACCAACCATGATTGGCATTGCGAATGAGGAGCCTGCATGTGCTGGGCAGTACCACATTCTTCCAGCTCCTTCACCAACACTTCTTGGCCTATAGATGTGTGTAGCTCCGCCACATGCGACAATTACAGCCTTTGCTCTGAAGATGTAGAACTTTCCATCTCTAACACCGAAACCTACAGCACCTGCAATTCTGTTAGGATCTGTTCTTGACGTTAGTAAGTGTGTAATGCAGACTCTCTCATATACAGCATCTGCAGCTTTCTTACCAGCTTCAGCAATAATTGGTTTGTACGATTCGCCTGAAATTAGTACCTGCCATGGTCCCTCTCTTAGATACCTTGTTGGATCTGCTGGGTCTTTATAAATTGGTAGTCCCCACTCTTCAAATAAGTGTACTGTTGAATCAACATGTCTTCCAACATCGTAGACTAAGTCCTCTCTCACTATACCCATTAGATCTCCTCTTACATATCTAACATAGTCTTCTGGAGTTTTACCGTAGGTTGGATCTTTTGCTCTATGCTTCATACCTAAGTATGTGTTTATAGCTGATAAGCCCATTGCGACTGCTCCTGATCTCTCAATAGCAGCCTTCTCTACAAGGACTACTTTTAACTTTCTACCCCAGTACTTAGCTTCATATGCTGCTCCACATCCAGCCATTCCACCGCCAAGTACTAGAATGTCGCATTCTACTTTCTCTACACCTGTTGGGTAGGACATGGTTTTCGAGAAACTAATTACTTTACGGAGTTTTTATACATAGCACTGTGTGTGTTGTATGCATAGTAGCTTAATCTTTAAATTATTGTAAAATCTCTACTAAACCTTGAAGGAGTATGCCACCAGTAGTTAATCCAGAGAAGTGTGATGGTTGTAAAGCACTTGCAGTACCGGCATGTAACTACATCTGCCCAATGGATCTAATGCACCTCGATAAAGCTACAGGTAAAGCATACAATATTGAGCCAGACATGTGTTGGGAATGTTTTAGCTGTGCAAAGATGTGTCCACAGGGTGCAATTGAGATTAGAGGATACTCAGATGTAATGCCACTTGGTGGTAGATTAGTACCACTTAGAGGTACTGACTCAATAATGTGGACAGCAGTCATGAGATCAGGAAGAATTTTAAGATTCAAATATGTAATTAGAACAACACCGTGGGGTTCAATTAAAGATCCAAGAGAATTTCCAGAACCACCTGCAGATCAGTTAAAGACTCAACTATTAAGCCATGAACCTGACAAGCTAGGAGTTCCTGAATTACCAACACTTAAGAAATAATTCCTTTTTCCTTTCATCAAAATACTTAAACCTTTAACTTAAAATTTTCTCACGTGAGTTCTCAAAGCAGATACTGTAAAGTACTTACCAAAATAGTTAAACTCTTTATCGTTGGGAAAGACGAATTGAGAGAGCAAAAATTTAGCGAGCATGAAAGGCATGTTCTAGAAGTTCTAGAAAGTGAAGGTGTGATTATAAGGGATGGTGACACTTATAGACTTAATGTCCCTAAATATGAACTACTAATACATGCATTACGTAAGGGTTGTTTTATCGATTTGGAAAAATCTTCAAAAACTATATCTTGGAGAGATTTTGAACATCTTATTAAGGAGATCTTTAGAAGCTTTAACTTTAACTCAATATGTAGATTAAGATTCTCACTTAGTGGTAGAGCATTTGAAATTGACGTAATGTCCTACAAGAAGCCCACGATTATGATTATTGAAGCTAAGAGAAGAAAAAGAATATCAACAGTAGAAATTAAGAAGATAGTTAATCATCATGTATCTAAGGTTGAGTTGATTAGTAAGAATATCGATCTCGTATGTAGAAAGTTAGGAATTGACTGGAACTACATTGAGTTAATGCCCCTAATTCTAACTTTACATAAGCATGAATATAAAGTTTTAGATGGTGTTCCCATAGTTTCAATTTCACAATTGTTTAACTTTCTACAGCAGTTTGAGGAGTACAAGAACTGCTTCAAGATAATTAGTGTTGAGAGATACTGCTTAATTTAGCTACACAATCCTTACATGCATACACTTTGAATGTCATTTCTAGCTCAGAGAGTCTGTACTTGATGATCTTAATCTCACTGTAAGGTATCTTTCTGAGACAGAAAAAGCATACAACAAATACTTGACTATGACTCATCTTGACATAGTAGATAATTATGCATTTAAAAACCCTTTTATCTAAGAATGCTCTAGAATATTTATGTATGAGCATCTACACTGACCTTGCATGGTCCAAAATACCTTACTTAAATTACAAATTTGACTATTATGCAGGATTACTCTTGGAAAATCTTTTGAAGAGTATGCCAAATGCAATACCTACACGAAGAGTCTTTGGTATGTTCAAATTTAAGAGAGAGGCTTTAATAGTTATGCCTGGAGAGAGCATACTTAAAGGGATATACTCACCATTATGTACTTACGGTGAGGAATCACTAATAATCTCAACAGATAGTGCGATTAAGTTATGTTTAAAGCTTCTAAGACGTAAACCAGACGTTATAGTCAGTGATCTGGATGGAGATGTAGAGTTGATGGTGAAGTTAAGCAATGAGAGTAAATGTTTAACTGTAGTTCACGCACATGGCGATAACATTGAGAAATTGAGAAGTATTGTACCTAAACTTAAAGGACCTATAGTAGGTACATCACAAGCATTTCAAGGTAAGTATGTGCTTCAAAGTCACGGATTCACTGATGGTGATAGAGCCATATATTTATGTAAAGTTATAGGCATCAGTAAGGTAATACTTCTAGGTGCAGATTTCGAGAGACCTAGCAAACTTACAGGAAAATGTGTAAGTAACGTTAAGCAAATTAAGCTAGATCTTGCTAAGCTCTTCACTCAATGGTTTTCTAAAGACTTACTAATAATTGCCATTTAAGTCTTAAGATTTTTCAACTTCCTCAGTAAGTTCTTCTTCCTCAATCTTGAAGGTGATTTCATCAAGATCATCAATACCTACAGCAACTTCAGTGAGATCTGTTCTTGAACATAGTATGAGTAGATCAGCTGCTAGTAACACTACTGATAACGTGTACACTATACCTGAAATGTTGGAATAGCAGTTCGTTATTACTAACATCTTAAAGTCTTGATCAAGAACTTGTACAGGTAATGGTAGAGTAAGCATGAAGGCTATGACTGCGAATATCAATGCTGAAAATACAAGGTTAGTACTTCTTCTTAAACGTTCCTTAAACTTGGACGTGAAGGTTAGTAAAAGCATGGTAGTAATACTTACTAGAGAGATTGACTGTAAGTATTTACTTAAAGTACTCTCTTCACTAATGAACTTCACATTCTTAACGTCAGAGTCACTAATGGTGACGCTTATATAGGTGTGTGGAGCTATAGCTACCTCTTTATTACCACTAAAGTTGCTCATTAGCGATACTGAGATTACGTAATTTATTGATACGAAGTTTGTAATAATCATAATGCCCAAGCCTAGGCATAGAAATAAGAGCAGTATAGCCCTAATGTTCACACTACATCTCTGCTTAAAGGGAATTATTAAAACTTACCTTACATGCTAACACTTGATAGTACGTATTGTCTTAAACCATATATTACATTAACATCCTTCTCAAACCATCTGTTAACTATGTTTAGAATGTTTGAGAACTTCTCTCTTCTCAACTTATTAATTAAGTCACTATAAATGTGAAGTCTATCGTACTCTACACATTCCAACCTTTAAGGTAGTGTTAGCACCTATAATTAAGTCTTTAAGTACGTCATGATTAATTTTAAACTTCTTAAGTACTCTCAAAGCCATGTCATTTACAATACTTACTAGACCCTTAACTACTCTTACTTGATTTAAAACATCTTCACTCGTATCTTTTAAATCTAGTATGGTAACTACTTTGAATCCATTCATACCGTCAAATATAGTTAGTGTGCTCTCAATACCTGCAAAGTTAAGTATTGAATTTATAATCTTAATGATTATGTCCATAACTAGAGAGCCCTTCTCGTCTAGCCATAATTGCTTACTTGCTTTAACGTCAAGAACAATCATATCGATAAGATTGGTTCCTAATGGCTTGACTGAGCACATAAAGTCAATACCTCCTTTTTCTACAAGTTTTAGAAAATCATTTTCACTATTGATAATTATTGGTACTTTAGATCCATCTTTAAGTTTCATTTTTTTAACTATACCAATCTTAGAATTTCTTTGCCAAATTACTGTCAATTTTCTATTACTTACAAACTTCATCATGTATGGAATGACGAGTTTATAGTACTTACTAGGTCTTACTGATGGTTTAATGATTATTGGCTGATTTCTTCTTAGCTTCATGACGATTAAGATACATCTTAACCCTTTATAACTCTTAAGTATCTATTGAGGTGGCACCCAATACCTAATCTTTCCTTCAATCCAATCCCTAATAATCTTTCTAGCAGCTTCTTCAAGATTTACTTTACCACCTTTTAATAAACATCCTCTTAACTTACCGACAAGCTCAATAATTCTATATGGATCTCTCTCTTCAATACCATATCTCTCCTTAAATGCATCAGGATTATACTTCAGTATTCTCTCAATTAATTTGAGAGTTGGTATTATTGGATCTTCAAGCTTTCCAGGATCTATAGCTCCTTTAATGACTAGTAGAGCTTCATTTCTAATCTCTCTTGGAGGTACTATTCCTGGAGTATCAATTACAAGTAACCACTGTTTAGCTCTAACTAACTGTTCACCAATAGTCCATCCAGGTATTGAGCTTGTCTCAACTACATGCCTACCTTTAAGATAGTTTATAATAGTTGATTTACCAACATTTGGATAACCAACTATGGCAACCTTTACAGGAATTGATGGTGCGTACTTCTTAATGTACACTATTAGCTTTCTAGTACCTAATCTGTATTTAGCGCTAAGAAAAACTGTTGGATATTCTTTCTCTAAAATCTTCTTCCATGCTTTAAGAACTTCTAGAGGAACTAAGTCGCACTTATTCATAGCTATTATTACTCTTTTTCCAAGATTTTCAGCTAATTTCTCAATTTCTATACTTCTAGTCTCTACAGGTTCTCTAGCATCGATAACTTCAACAATTAAATCACAATTCTCTAAAATTCTCTTAACTCTTCTCCACGCCTCACTATACGATACTCTACTCATACTATCTCTCTAATTAATACTCCAAGATGTGTTATATGGTTTTCAGGACAGAGACCATAAACATCTCTTCTAATTAATAGCTTAGCAATATTCTCTCCACATACCTTACATTTAAGATCTACTCTCTCACTATTATTGATGATGTATTTCTCATACTCAAGGTCAACTCTGAGTACGGTCTTAATGTGATTTTCAAAGTCGCAGATTACTAAGTAGTGCCGTATATCTCCATCACTATCAATCTGACTAATTATGTAACTTACAGTAGGTGTTTTCTCTACTCGTTCAACTTCTTTAATGAATTTTCTAACTTCAACTAGACTCATAAAGGTTTATCTCGAGTTAGTTTATATTTCATACCGCAGAATTCTTAAACTCTAACCTACTATGGTAAATTGTGGAGTACTTAAGGAAGGTGTGGTATTGTATTGATTTAACAAAGCCCATAGTTACTGCAAGTGTGTACTACACATGGCTCTTAACGTACATGATTGCTTCTAGAACGTTAAGCTTTAACTTAGAGAAGTTTCTTATAAGTTCTCTTGTCGTAATCTTAGGTATCTCTCTTGGTAATGCTTTGAATAACTACTTCGATAGAGATATTGACTCAATTATGAGAAGGACTTGTAGGAGAAGAGTACTTGCTAGAGGTTTAATTAGCTTAAAACTTGCCAGAATTGTAATCATGATAATCTCAGCACTATCAATTTCATTAGTAATATACGCGTCAATAATTTACGGTGTTCTCAACATTATACTATACGCGATAGCACTAGCTACATATGTGCTCCTCTACACTATCATATTGAAGAGAAGAGCTTGGTGGAGTATTCTCATTGCTGCAATTGCGTATAGTGCTGTTATTCTACATGCATGGTATGCAGCTACAGGTGAATTAAGTGTAATAGCATATGTAATAAGCATTTTAGGCTATGTGTGGGTTCTTTCTCACTTATGGGCTATTGCTCTTCATTTTGCTGAAGATTATGCATTAGCAAATGTTCCAGTACTTTCAGTAAGATTTTGGAATAAACCAAACATACCGACAATAGCATTAACAACAAGTACTCTATGTACAGGCTTACTTGCATTAACACCTGCACTACTCAACTACATAACACCACTTTACATTCCTGCAATTCTCATAATTGTCTTTTCAGAAATTGCCCTTTTAGTAAAGATCTTTAAATGTGATTGGAGGTATAGAAGAGACTTAACCTATAAGATCTGGAAAATGACTTATCCAGTATTAGCATTAACATTTACGGTGATGTTCATATTCATGCTAATTCATTAATGTATTGAGAGAATTCTTTAAAAATAAATACACTCTAAATTATCAACAATGGGTGTTGCAGGTTACGTAAAATCAAGATTAACACTGCTGAGATTTAGAGTTAGTGAGAGATTGTATAAAAGAGTTAGAAAAACTATTGAAGATGCTAGAAATGCAACAATACAGAAGATTAGAGTTCTCATTCCTAAACTTGGAGATATTAGAAAACTAGTCTTTACTGATTTAGAAGAAGTTTCAAGTGTCTTAAGATTGGCAATATCTAGAGTGGGTATTGATGAACTAGGTAAGCTTGGTGAACTAGTTCCAGCTACAGTTGAGGTAAACTTTGTAACTAAAGAAGTTGAAGGTATGAAGTTATCATGTGCTAGTTTTGAGAAAATAACTAGTCCAAACTATAGCCTTTTTGGAGTACCTCCAGAACTTGACGTAGCTATTAACAGGTTATACAAGAGTTTAGATAAACTTCTAGATCTTATAAATTTTGAAAGTCTCTTCTACACATTACTAGCTAGAGCTAAAGAGTATCAGAGAATGATAAATGCTATAGATAATGTACTACTGCCAAGAATAAGTGAGGCTATAAGAACATTAACGTTAGCATTAGATGAAGAAGAAAGAGAAGACTTTATTAGGAGATCAGTTATTCAGAAATTTGCAGCGGTTGGTTAGTATGAGTAAGAGTATGAGAGAAATTATTGAGGAAGAGTCTAAAAAGATAATTAGTAAGTACTTAGAACCTCTAAGTAAGGAGCTCGATAAAGTACATTCAGAACTTGTTAGTAAGATAAATCAGTTAAAACAGAGTGTGAGTTATTCCAAGCATCTTAAGGATCTCATTAACGGCTTCATCAATTACTTTCTCAAGTTTACTCTTAAACTCATTGAAAGATGCTTCCATCTTCTCTTTATACTTACTTACCTCTTCTTCAATACTTTTAGCCTTATCTACCTTATACTTATCAGCTATGCTCTTAACAAGATTTTCAATTTCCTGTCTGAAGGAGTCCTTAACACCACTTAATCTTCTCATTAACTCTACCTCATAGTTACAATTTTTCTAATAATCTCATACACACTCTCTAGAGACATATGCTACCTACTACATATAGACTATTTAAGTCTTATCGTGAATATTGAATAATCCTTTTAAATTAGAATGTTAGATATGTAACTGCAAGTGATACCTGTAACTACATTAGTATCAAGTGAAGGAACTATTAGTCTTGAAATTAAAGGTCATAAATATTTAAAGTCTGATCAGGAATTTTCAAGAACTGATAAACCAATAATTTTCTGGAACATAACGAGTAGATGTAATTTAAAGTGTAAGCATTGCTACATTGGTAATTACGACAAGGATTTAAGTACATGCTCTCTACTCAATATTGCTTTAAAGATTAAGTATCTAAACCCATCACTAGTCATAATTACGGGTGGCGAACCATTAATTAGAGATGATATCTTTAAAATAATTAAAACTTTAAGTCTTGAAAAATTTAAAATAGCCTTAAGTAGTAATGGTACTTTGATAAACGAACATATTGCTGACTTCCTTAAGAAAAGCAACGTATGTTATGTAGGTGTTAGTATTGAAAGTACAGTTCCTGAACTTCACGATGAGTTTAGAGGTGTTTCAGGTTCATGGATGAAGGCTATTCATGGTATAGAAGTGTTAAAGAAGTATGACATAGCTGTAGGCATAAGAACAACTCTGACAAGACAAAATATTGAAAATGCACTAGACGTTGTCAAGTTATGCATTAAGCATAACGTTAAGAGATTAGCATACTACTATCTAGTACCTTCAGGTAGAGGTTTAGATATAGTTGACTTACTACCAACAGCAGAGCAACATATAGCATTCCTTGAAAAGATTATGAAAATTGCTAAGATGTACTCTAAAGAAGTTGAAATATTGACAGTAGATAATCCTTCTGACGGAATATACTTAGCATTAAGAACTTCAGAGAATGAGGATGAATTTTATGAGAAATTGAAGTTTGTAGGCAGGGTAGGTACATGTAGTGCTGGCAGAAAAGTACTATCAATCTATCCTAATGGTGAAGTATATCCATGTCAATTCTTAAATAATGTAAGTATGGGTAATGCTTTAAGAGATGACTTACTCAAAATATGGCATGAACCTAGAGAGCCTATAAATAAGTTTAGAGAGGCATTTATGAAAGGTAAGTACTTGTGTAGTAATTGTATCTTCGTGAGTTATTGTGGTGGTTGTAGAGTTAGAGCTCAAGTACTTACAGGAGATATTTTAGGACTCGATCCTCACTGCGCTTTAATACACGCAAAGCTCGTGAAGCATCATCTTGACTTAAAGTCATGGCAGTGGAAAATCATTAATGAAGTCACTAGTAAGTTGCGGTTCTCATTTCGGGAAGTAAGTTCTTGATACTATAGATGATTTCATATCTTGAAGCTTTGACTCTTTCTATAATTTTGTGTACAGTATCTTCAATGACTCTTCTATCTACACCATGAACAACAAAGTAGCAGTTATATGGCCACTTACTTGAAACTACTTCTCTCTCAACAACATGAGTCGTCTCTTCAAGATATGCAACCTTCTCACAATTACTACATTGCAATACAACTACAGCATTCTCTTTGAATCCAATTTTTTCCTGATCAAGAACTGCGTAGAAATCTCTAAGAACACCAATACTTATTAAATTCTTAATCAACTCTAAAATCTCCCTAACATCCTTACCCAATATTGATAAAATTTCATCAAAAGGTCTTGACTTGATAGGTATAGACTTTATAGCTTTAAAGAAACTCATAGGTATTCCTAATTCTTTAATTGTTGGTATTGTTTCAGGAATAATCTTACATGAAGTTCTCGAAATTCCCCGATACAGATCAAACTTAACATCTAATTTGTAAGTTCTTACAGTATATAGTATTAAGTAATCATTAATGTTAAATTTCTGAACTAACTTACTTACAATACTTTCAATCTCATACCTACTATTAGCTTTAATAACAAACCATACATTATACATAGGGTGATCTCTTAGGAAATTATGAGAAACATTAGTTATCTCATTAACGTTTTCTGAAAATTCATCCATTATTCTCTCAGGAACACTAGCTAGTATAAGAGCGGCTACCTGATTATTAGCACTATAGTTTAATGTTGCTCCAATTCTTTTAATTACACCTTCATTTTTCAACTCTCTAATCTTACTGAGAACCCATTCTTCATCTCTATTCAACTCTTCACTAATTGCTGTAAATGGAGTTTCAATTAGTGGAAAATCATATTGTATTTTCATTAGTAATTTCTTAATTTCTTCCGAAAATTCCATTAATTACTTCTAATTTATCTTCTCTATTTTAACGTTAAGTGATAATTGTTTTTCAATCTTAACAATTCTTCCCAATATACTTCATTCTTGATATAGTTCTAAATGCTCTTAGCGATTTTTCTCCAAGATTTTTCTTCAACATATATTTTCAAAACTTTACAATACTTAACTACTTGTTCGTAATTCTCAACAACACATATGATTTTATTAACTATATGTTTAAGATCGTTACTACGTGCAGCTAGTTCAGGAATTAATTCATAATGTTCATAAGTCTTGGAACTTTAATATAAACATTAGTTTAAGACTATCAATAGCTAAATGAAGAGCACCACTAACACCAAGATCATGACATGAATCAATATAAGGAAGTACAATTAGGTCTGATAATGCAAGTATTAATTGTAATTCATCTCTTGTTAAGAATTTTCTAATCATTATAATATCATTATGATTAATAAGTTCTGTAATCTTATTAAGATAATCAAAATGTGCATGAATTTCCTGTATATCTCCAGCAAGAATTAACTTAACATTACTATACCTATCCTTAACAATTTTAAAGGCATTAACTAGTATATCTAAACCTTTATCTTTT
>NJDF01000064.1 GCA_002254895.1 Thermoprotei archaeon ex4572_64 | reverse complement strand
CCACTTAGAGTATTTACTGAATATATAGATCCAGACGATACTGAACCTTTAATGATTAAAGGTTGGGAATTAAGAAAAGAGTTAGAAAAGATTGAGCCACTAGCATCTATGGAGGATATATACAGTATAAATAAGATCATAACATCATATCTAGACAATAACATCAAGGATGTCAGCAAGGTAGTATCACCAATAGTAGCTAACTATGTTGAGCATGTGCCTATAAGTAATAGAACTAGAGTTAAAGTTCCACTCTACGCTCTAACATACCTAATCATTCACGGCTTCACATTAGAAAATATAAACTCAACATTACTTAGAGTAGCGACCGTTAAGATATTGAAATACTTGATTCATAATAGAGAACAGATAAACGACTATCTTGCCTTCGCCTCAGCACACTTACCTGAAGACTTGTTAAGAATAACTGAGCTCACAAATGAAGCTAAAGCTCTAGTTAGTAATTACGCCATCAGTGAAGCTAAAGAGAGAGTTAAAGATGCTTACAAAATGCTTCAAGAACTTAAAGAGAGATGGAGTAGACTTATGATTAAGCTTTTTGAGAATGAAATTAGTGAATTAGAAAGTTTGTTAAATAAACTTAAAGATATTGTTGAAGAGAGGTAGAGATGCCAGGTGTTTTAGCAAATGTTGATTATGGAGACTTACTAACCATATTTAGAGCTAGAGAAGTAGTTATTGAAGCTAGAAGAAGATTTATAGCTAAGACCGATAAACTTGATCCTGAAGTTCTTGCAGATTCATTCTACATACATTACAGAACACCTATACTTAAAAATCCATCAAGTCTAAAATCCATTAAGGAGAAGCTATGGTACATGATCGTATCTACATACATTAATAGTCCAGAATACAGAGAAGTATCTAAGATAACAAAACTTAATAGTAAATTTTCAAGAATAATGGCCACTAAGGTCATAAGAGTCTACATCAATATGCTCACTAAAGTTGAGAGGAATGAAATACTGAAAGATGCTTTAGAGAGTAACATACCTAAACCTAGAAGTGACAAGTCAAGCAGTGAGAGAGATAGTCAAGAGCATGGATTAAGTTCTTCACCACTTGAATTTAGACTACTTGAACAGGAAGTTAAAACTCAACTTTCAATAAATATTGGTAATCTGAAAGGTATTGATGAGATGGTTAGTAGAGTAAAATCTCTACTAGGTGCTTCTGTTGGTCATGAAGTTGCTGAACTACTACTAAATACTGAAGAAGATTCTGAAAGAGTAAAGCTCATGAATATGTTGAGATCTCTCATCAAGCTTGTAAGTGGTATTAAACGTGAATATGAGATCTTTGAAGAGGTATCTGAAGGTAAGGGTATTCCTGAAGGTGTTAAAAAGATGAGAAGTATTGACGAGTTTAGAGATACTACACCAAGTGAACAAGCGTTGATTAAGTATTCAAAAGCATTCTTCGCATATAAGTTAGGTACTAGTAATTTAACTGTAAGAGAGAGAAGACTAGATACTAAGCCAAAACTTTACCTCCTCATCGATAAGAGCGGCTCTATGTTCTATACAGTATCTAACAAGGTACCTCATGAAGTTGGTTCATTAAGTAAGATTGTGTGGGCTACATCAATAGCACTTGTACTTGCATTAAAAGGTGGTAAAATCGTTGTTAGATATTTTGATAGACAAGCACACGAATTAATTAAAGATAAGAAAACCATAATTAAGACCTTACTAACCTTAACTCCTCTTGGAGGTACAAGCATAACAACAGCTATTAGAACAGCTATTCAGGATGCTAAGGAAATTCCTAAACTAAGAACATACAGATTAATACTCATCACTGACGGTGAAGATGATTACGTAAATCCAGAAACACTAATTGAAGCTAAAAAGACGTATAGAGATTTCAAGACAATACTTGTAGGTAATGATAATCAAGTAATTGAGAAGTACGTATCAACATTAAAGATTAGAAATCTAGATGTTAAAGAGGCTAAGGAAGTACTAAAGAGTATATAGTTTCAATATGAATTAAGTAATCTTAAGTAGCTAATTAGTACTTGATGTTGAAGATGAAATTAACATTATAGAAATGACGTAACAGATTGTGAAGAAATAGTGACAATACGTACTCACTAAGGGAAAAGCATGAGAGAAACTTCATTAATGAAAGAGAGGTGGTTGAGTAGATAGTGAGAGAAGTTTATGAAGCTTGGTGCTTTATTTTCAGGTGGTAAAGACTCCACATACGCACTACATTGGGCCTACAGTAAGGGTTTTGAAATAGCTTGTCTATAACCTTAAAAGCGAGACGTGATGATTCGTGGATGTTTCATGTTCCTACAATTGAAGTAACTAAACTTCAATCAGAAGCTTTAAACTTACCTCAAATTCTTATCGAAACTTCAGGTAAGAGAGATGAAGAATTAAATGACCTTAAGAGAGCTTTGAAAGAGGCTATTGATAGGTATGGTATTGAAGGTATTGTTACTGGTGCTTTACTTTCAGATTATCAAAGAATGAACATAAACGTTATAGCTCATGAGCTTGAATTAAAAACATACTCACCACTTTGGCGTAAAGATCAGGAAAGGTACATGATTGAACTTGTAGATTATGGATTTAAGATAATTATCACTGCTATTAACGTTTATGGTCTCTCACCAGAATATTTAGGTAAGGTAATTACGAGACGAGATGTTGAAGAGATTATAAGGTTAGCTAGAACTTACGGCTTTAATCCAGCATTTGAAGGTGGTGAAGCAGAGACACTAGTTATAGATGCACCACTATTTAAGAAGGTCTTAAATATTAAGAAAAGTAGAGTTGTTAAGTTAAGTGAGTACTCTTGGAGATTAGTAATTGAAGATATTGAACTTACACCTAAGTGAAATTACTTATTAAGTAAATTATCAACACATTCTCTATCTATTCTTACTAACCTTACAATCCACGATTTTTCACTAATCTTTACTGGTTGTAGTATTTCATCAATTATCTGTAATGGATCGTAATCTCTACTTAAAACAATTGCTTTCAACCCCTTATCTATAAATTCTCTACAAACTTTTGCAGCTTTTATATCTGCAGATTCATTATCGGCAAGAACATAATCAAGACATAAGTCTTTAATAAACTTAACATACTTATCACTAACTTGTTTATGTTTATCTTTTAAGTAGTCTAGAATAATTATGAAATGACTTTTAACGTAATTTCTAGCTAAAGCTAAGTTAAGTATAAATTCTTTAAAATACTTAACAGATAATATAACTCTTTATAAGTCATATAGAGAGAAAATAATTCACCAGTAGAGCGATATATATGTAGGATAGTTATCCTACAGAATTGTGAGAAAAATAGATGTACTTGCTCTAATACTTTCAATTATAGCAATCATTATTGTATCTGTAAGTACTTACATGTATTTTTCAACATTGTCAGAACTCTATAAGGAAGTTAAGATTATTAATCAGAGATTAAGTAATCTTGAATTTATTTTTACAAAACCAACATACTGTCCTGAAGTTAAGTATGCAAAATTATTCTCAATAAAATGTGATGGTCCTGTTAAGATTGTTAGAGATGCTTTAAATAGAACAATACTACTCATACCTAAGAATTTAAGTGTAAGTCTTACTCAATACTTCATAAGTAAGTATAGGCCAGATGTTGTTATTAAAATTCCTACTGAAAAGATTGTACTCTTCTCATCAACGCAGGTTGCACTTATTTGGAGAATAGATAGAGAGTATAATCTAGGTTTGTTAAGAAAAGTTGTAGCTATTGCTTGGGGTCAAAGATATAGATGGTATATTCCTGAAATTAAGAAACTAATTGAAAATGGTACTATTATTGATATTGGTTATGCAGACTCTCCAGATTATGAGAAATTAATAACATTAAAGCCAGACTTAGTAGTCATATACACCATTCCGGGTTATGAACCTAGTGTTAAGCTTATTCAAAAACTTGAAGAGTTGAAAATACCTTACGTTGTTGATAATGAGTGGATGGAAAGTACATTTCTTGGACGTTTTGAATGGATAAAATTTTTAGCATCATTTTTTAACCTTGATGAGAAAGTATCAAAATTATTCAATAAGATAGTGAGTGAGGTTGAAAATATTAGAAGAAAGTTGAGTGAAGTTAAGTGTAGGCCAGGTATTGCATGGTTTATAATTTATAGAGGTATTGTTTGGACACCTAGACCAGGTAGTTATGTTCATGATTTAATAAGAACGTGTAGTGGAATTTATCTTTATGAAAATGTTTCTAAAGTTGATCTTGAAGTTGTAATTTCATTAGCAAATAAGACTGATATTCTAATATACTCGTCATATCTTGTAGAATCGATAGATGATATTCTTAAAGAAGAACCAAGACTAGAAGTACTTAAAGCTATTAGGGAAGGTAGAGTATATGCTTTTCATGAAAATATTTGGCAAGTAGGTTATGCATATCCTGAAATTTTAATTAAAGATTTGTGCTATATTGTTCATTCTGAAATTTTTAGAGAATATGAATTACACTTCTTTAAGAGACTTACTTAACTGATAAGTACTGTTTCTTCAATTTGTGTAAATTTCTTACTTACAATTTCATACATCTTCTCAATTTTTCTAACTATCCATGAAACATCATCTTCAGATCTTCTGGGATAGTCTTTATGCTTAACACTCCATTACCATAATTTCTCTAACTAGTTAATGAATCTAAATCATTAGTTACTATTGTTTTAAGAATATACGAGATTGACATTCATACCCACTGGTTGTTGTGCATTTATTAACCATTGTCCAGGTTTTACCCAAGGAACCACAATATCGTATTCTGTATTTAACGTTACATCAATTATTAATGGTTCTCTACTTCTTATAGCTCTTTCAATACTTATCTTTAATTCTTCATAACTTTCAGGTCTAGTACCTTCAATGTTGAAGGCATCTGCAAGTTTGGTAAAGTCTGGATTTCTTCTAAATTCAGAAGCAATTACTCTTCCTCCATATATATGTGTTTGCCACTGCTTTACCAAACCGAGAGCTGTATTGTTAAATATTACCACAATTATGGGTAAGTTATGTTCTCTAACAACAGCTAGGTTCTGCATGGTCATGAGGAAACTTCCATCACCATCAATATCAAGAATGGGAGTGTTAGGTTTTGCAAATGCTGCACCAATAGCTGCTGGTAATCCAAAACCCATAGTTCCAAGACCAGCACTTGTTATGAAAGTTCCAGGCATACATACTTGCCAATGAATTTCACACCACATTTGATGAGAACCAACACCTGTAGTTACTATTATGTCAGGTGGAGCTACTTGTCTAATAGTCTTTAATACTTTCCAGGGAGCAAAACCTGGAACTTTATTTCCAAGCTCATCAACGTGTTTTTCAAAAGTTTCTCTAATATTTCTTAACCAATTTAGGAAACGTTCATTCTTAACCATTGCTTTAGGTATGAGTTTAAGTATAAGTTGTAGTGCTTTCTTAACATCACCAACAATGCCTATTGTTGGCTTGACATTCTTACCAATCTCACTCTTATCAATATCTATGTGAATTATTTTTCTATCTTTTTGAAATTCCTTAAAATTACATACAGTTCTATCTGAGAATCTCGTACCTAAAGCAAGAACTAGGTCAGAATTTGCAAGTGCTGCATCAGCTTCTAATCTACCATGCATTCCTACAGGACCCATAACTAATGGATGATTATTTGGTACGGCATTTTTTCCAGGTAAGGTAGTTACTATAGGTATTTGAAGCATTTCTGCAAGTTTAAGTACTTCATCAGTAGCATTACTCCAATAAACACCACCACCAACAAGAATTACAGGTCTTTCAGCTTCTAGAAGTAGCTTAATAGCCATACTTATAAGCGTTAAATCTGGTTCGGGAATGTTCTTATACAATCCAGGCACTTCTAGTTCTTCACCACTCCACTCAGGTACATCTCTATCCTGCACATCTCTAGGAACATCTATGAGTACTGGTCCAGGCCTGCCATGGATAGAGATCTTGTAGGCTGTCTTGAAGGCTGGTGCAAGTTTTTTAGCATCTCTAACAAGAATGTTAAACTTAGTTACAGTCATTGTTGAGCCAGTCATGTCTGTTTCTTGAAAAGCATCTTTACCAAACATTATTGTAGGTACTTGACCTGTAATTGCAACTACAGGTGAGGAGTCCATGTATGCATTTGCAAGACCTGTAAATATGTTCGTAGCGCCTGGTCCTGAAGTAACTATAGTAATGCCTGGTCTTCTAAGTACTCTAGCATATGCATCAGCTGCATGTATAGCACCTTGCTCATGTCTGAAGAGTATTACTTTAATCTTATCAGAAACATCATATAAA
>NJDF01000063.1 GCA_002254895.1 Thermoprotei archaeon ex4572_64 | reverse complement strand
GTATGTTGTTGAGAAACTAGTACCTACAGGTTCTACCGTTCTTTTAAATAAAATTTCGGGATATCCCGATGAGGCTGATGAAGTTATTGTTAATGGTGAAGTTATTGGTCATAGGTGGTTCGATCCAACTAGGTGGTTATGGAGATTTAGACCAATACTTCACGGTGTTGCAAGAATGGTTAGGGATGAATTTGGATATTATGCTAAGGTTGATTTACCTAAGTTAACGAGAATGTACGAAATTCATAGAGATAGAATTGTTAAAGCAGAACTACCTGAAGAGAAAGGAAAAATTGTAGCTCTTGAAACTATTAATGGTAAGTGGCAAGGAATTGCAAGACTAGTTAGAGGTAAGAGATTGCTCGTCATTATACAGTGGTGGTAAGGATTCTCTAGTAGCACTAGATCTTTCAGTTGAAAGTATTGGTGAGGTTGAAGTCTTGTTTAACGATACAGGTTTAGAATTACCTGAAACATTGATCAACGTATTTGAGGTTCTGAATGCGTATGGTTTAGAACTACATCTTGCTAAAGCTGAAGTGAACTTCTTAGAAATAGTGAAACTTCTAGGACCACCAGGCAGAGACTATAGATATTGTTGCAAGATCATTAAGCTTGCACCTATATGTAAAGCCTTAAAGAAGATCTCAAATATAGGAACTGTAAGCATTACAGGTCAAAGAAAGTGGGAGTCTTTTACTAGAGCAAAAATTGCTAGAGTAAGTCTTTCAAGATGGGTAGCTAACACTGTAGTTTTAGCACCTATAAATGACTGGACAAATCTACACGTATGGCTATACATATTCAAGTACAATCTACCATACAATAGAGCTTATGAGAAGGGTTACTGGTGGCAAAAATATCTAGAAAATTATGTTAAAGAAAGTCAATTACCAAGTATTTGGTTAAGTTATGGATTGTGGAGATGGAGAAGAAGGTATCCAGGAGATCTAGTGAGATTTCTAGATAAGGAATGTGAAGTGAGTGTGAATAGCATTATCAATAAGGTACCTAAGTGTTTAGATATCGAGGTAAGCTATAAGGATGGTAAGTTCTACGTAAATTACAAGACCTTAATGAAGATGAGTCATGAAAGGTTTTTAGAGTTGATTAAAATACTTGATAAGAACTATCTTGTCAGTAATGATAAGATCATAATTAAGAAGCACTCAATAGTTGACCTAAGTAGTAGTCAAGTCATATGTAGATCTAGTGTTGAGTGTTTAAACATCCTTAAGATCATAGCTAGAAGTACTTACTGCACATTCTGTAGATTATGTAGTGAATGGTGTAGAACAAACGCAATAAGTATAGACAATTATTTAAGAGTAAATGAAGACGCATGTAGAGAATGTTTAATATGTAATAATGTTTGTCCAGTAGCTGAGTATTTAGTTATGAGAAGCGACGTGCTTAAGAAGTTGAAGAATACGCAAAATTAACTCTCCGGTCTTAATCATAAATCGCTCCTGTGAACTCATCATAGTTATAGCAGAATTTTAAGCATAGCTATAAACTTTGTTAAAATACTTACTACTCCCAGATCAATGTTTAGACTATAAATGTTTTTTCTACTCTTTGCTCTCTTTAAAACCTCATCAACGTAGTTGCTGCACAACTCCTCAAGATCTAGAAATTGTTTAAGTACGTTGTTGCTTAATGAATCTACATATCTAGACACTACTCGCCTTATACTTTTAAGATTTAAGAGAAGTGAAAGTGGTGTCTGTCCAATATCGTCAACTCTATAGATTTTGTTTCTTCTAGGATCGTAATGTAGTAGCCTAAGTTTAAGAATTCCTTTTCTTGCAAATTCTAAAATGCCATATGGTGGTGAGAAGACTACATAGTGTGCTCTTTCTAGAGTGTCAATTATGGGAACGAAGAAAGATAAGTTACTACTTGCTTCAAAAACTAGCCTATAGTCTCTATCTAGCTCATCATTTAGATAGGTAAGTACTTCCTGATAATCCTTCATTACATTCTCATACTTCAAAGAAGCTTCAGATCTCAACATCTCAATATATGAAGTAGCCTATAAATTCTTATTTCTACATTAAGTAATCACTAAGCATTGTATAGCTGATTAGATTTCTCTTAACTTCACTTCTAGATCTCAATCTTGATGACTTTAAATCTTAAAGGTAATTTGGGTATTTCTAATGTTGTTACAAATATAGCTTTACTACTTTTCATAGCTAATCTTGAAAGTATCTCTTGAACTTCAACGTCATGAATATCACTGATTAATCCATCACTTAATATTACAACCTCATCACTTGATTTGTGAATTTTTAAAGCCACCTCTAGTGCTGGCTTAATAACTGTTCCTCCACCACCTTTACAGTATCAAGTTCTTTCTCTGTAATACTTCCTGAAGTATCTAGTAGTACTAGTATCTTAGGTGTTGTGTATACTTTATGTCCGGGAAGTTGATCAGGCATCTTTCTATTAACCTTTAACCAAGTTCTCCAAAAACTTCCTGTAAATCCTTCTCTTAAGGCTTCTCTAAGTATACCTCTCCAATCAACTTTACTTTTAAGCATCCAATCAACTTCTCTATTAAATCCTTCAGGAACTTTACCTATAAGTTTAGCGTAGATTAGTGCGTTAAGTAATCTTCTTCTTAATTCTTCCTCAAAATCTTGACCTTTCTTACCATAAAGCTCATAATCACCTTCCTGTAAAACTTCGTAATTGAAAGTTGAGCTTCCAGTCAGAATTGATATGGAATACTCAATATCGCTTGGTGGTGTTACCCTACTTAAAATTTCATCTTCACGTCTATAGAGTAATAGTGCTATCTCCTCCATACTCATTCTCCTAATCTCATTAATACTCATTTTCAAAAGGTTTGCAATGAGTTCTGGAGTGATTACTTTATCTTTAAATTCTTCAGGAATTTTCACTAAACTATTAACAACAACATCAGCTGCTATTCCTGAAATATTTGTGGGTACTCCTCTTCTATCATGTAGTTCCTTAACCCTAACTGCATGTCTTAAAATTAAGTGAAAACACTCATGTTCAATTATGAACTTCTTAATATTTAATTCTAGATTTCTCCAGAAATGAGCGTTAATGACGAGTTCCTTATCTGTAGTGAATATTGCTGGAGCATCAGGCTTCTCTGTGATGAGAATTTTTAAAGCCTTAATTAGTGAGACTAGGTATGGCTTGTCTATACTTAGTGCTGTATATATTTTACTTAACTCTTCAACGATTAACTTCTTATCAATATCTATCATACCAGTACCTCAGAGATCTCATCAAGAATTTTTGAGATTATAGGTTTAATCATCTTTACAAATTTCAACCTTAAATCTTTCACATTTATCATCTAAAAAAAAAAAACAAAAAAAAAACAAAAAAAAAGCAGGGGTTGCAATCCTAGTCTCTGATAAAACAGACTTTAAACCAACAACTCTATCAAGAATTATTCTGTAAGCTGCAGCAATAATATCATCTCTCTGAACGTTGGTTATTTCGTCAAGAAATAGTAGACCACTAATTCCAGTTAATGATAATATCTTTGCCCATAGAGGTATAACGTATATGAAGTACTCATTACCTATTCTTGAAGGTATTCCTAAAAGTTCATCAGGATTAATCTTGGTTAAGTCTAGGTCGAGATATATGTAGTATTTTTCAGGTTTTTGAAGAATATCATTAAAATCCTTAACTTCATGAAAGTTTATGAAAATTCTATCCTCACTTTCAGCTTCCTCCACTGCAAAATCTTTAACAACTTCAGTCTTACCAATTCCTGGAGCACCAAGTAGAAGTATACTTAAGTCCTTAGGTGCACTACGAAGTAGTTCCTTAAGTTTAGAGACTTTCATAAGTCTGAACTACCCTAGATCTTCAATACTTAACGCCGTAATAACAATTACTTAAAGTAATTAGAGAAAAATTTACTTTAAGGTCTACTCAAATCTTCATGTATGAGTCTTGAAGAAATTATTCTAAAGCATGCACTACACAATGCTGTTAAGTATGGTGGTAAAGCTGATGTTAAGGCAGTTATGAGCAAAGTAATGAGTGAAAAACCTGAACTTAAATCTAGAGCTAAAGAAATTAAACAACTCGTTGAGAAGATCATTGAGAAAGTTAACTCTATAAGTATTGATGAGCAGAGGAGAATTCTTCTAGAAAAATGGCCTGAACTTCTTGAAGAGAAGAGAGTAGAGCATAGGAAAACTATTGAAACTCTACCTAGACTCCCTAATGATGATAAGTATGAAGTTATCACTTTAAGATTTGCACCAAATCCTGATTTTGTACTTACATTAGGTAACGCTAGACCAGCCGTGCTAAATTATGCATATAAGTTAAAGTATGAGGATATGGGTAGGAAAGCAAAATTCATACTTAGATTTGAAGATACTGACCCAAGAATTAAAAAGCCATTACTTGAAGCTTACGATTTAATTAAAGAAGATCTTAAATGGCTAGGTATTAAGTGGGATGAAGAGTACATTCCATTCAATCTGACAGAATGGAGATTTACTATGAAATGGCTAAGAAATTGATAGAGAAGGGTGGAGCATATGTAGTTGCTGAGAAGACAAAATGTACACCTAAAGATTGGGAGAAAAGTAGGAGAGTAGGAAAGCCATGTAGTGCACGTGATGAGAGTCCTGAATATAGTCTTGAGCTTTTTGAAAAGATGCTTTCAGGACATTATGGTGAAGGTGAGGCAGTACTTGTAGTTAAGACTGATCTTAATCATCCAGATCCTTCAGTTCGTGATTGGGTTGCTATGAGAATCATAGATACTACTAAATATCCACATCCAAGAACAGGTAGCAAGTATACTGTGTGGCCTACATACAACTTCGCTGTAGCTATTGACGACTACCTAATGAGAGTTACACACATACTTAGAGCTCAAGAACACTATGTAAACACTGTCAAGCAATCGTACATTTATCAACATATGAGTTGGAGAATGCCTGAAACAATACATTTCGGTAGATTGATGATTGAAGGAGCTACGTTGAGTAAGTCCAAACTTAAAGCTCTAGGTTTAAGTTATGATGATATTACATTACCAACACTTGCAGGTCTTAGAAATAGAGGAATACAGCCTGAAACTATATGGGAAATAATGCTACATGTAGGTATAAAGTCTACAGATGCAACTATATCTCTAGAAAATTTATACACTATCAATAGAAGAATCCTAGAACCTAAAGCTAATCGTTACATGATGATACATGAACCTATGAGACTAATAATTGAGAAGGTTTATGAAGTACTTGAAGCTAAAATACCATACCATCCATCCCATCCAGAGAGGGGATATAGATTACTAAGACTTGAACCTAAAAGTGGCAGAGTTGAGTTATACATTAACAAGTCAGACATTGACTACCTCATTAAGAGTGGTATGGTTAGACTTATGGATTTAGCAAATATTAAGCTTAAAGAGTTAAGAGGTAATGAAGTACTTACAGAAATACATAGTTTAGATCTGGACACTGCAAGAAAATTGAAATTGCAGATAATTCAGTGGGTATCAAGTACTGATAACGTTAAGGTCATTATTAAGAAACCTATCAATAATTATAAAGTAGTTATTGAGGAAGGTTTTGGAGAAAAGTATTTACTCCAAACAAGACCAAATGATATAGTTCAATTTGTTAGATACGGTTTTGTTAAGATTAGAAAAGTTGAAAGAGACTTAGTAGAGTGTAGTTATGTTCATGACTAAATCACTCTCTATAACTACATCTACAAGGTATGGATTTACATTTTGGACATACCAAGCTATACTTCTTTAGAATTACTTCTTCAAGATCAATGTTCAGTAAATTGCATAAACTTACAAGCCATGCAAATACGTCAGCAAGTTCTTCCTTAATACCTTCCTGATCATTCTTTAATATTGCTCTACCAAGCTCGCCAACTTCTTCAACAAACCATATGTAAGTTCTTTCAAGACCTCTCTTAGAGTCCCTTTCGTAGTATAAATCGTGCATTAATTTTTGAATATCTCTAATAGAGACCATTACTATTATAGACTCTGCGTAGTCTTAAAAACCAATGTATGTAATATTTCAATATCTCTTAGCAAGTCTAATCCAGTAGTTTGCTCTCTTCTCAGGACATGCAAGATCTCTTAAATCTTCTATCTCTCTTGCTGGATCTTCATCTATAGGTACTCCAAGAACGTCAGCATCAAGTACTTCCTGAATTTTCACTCCACAATCATTATCTCCACACCAAGGTACGTGTACTATCATTCCTTGATTAAGAGCTCTCTTAGCTTCATCAATATTTACTGCTCTTGTAATTCTTGATTTTAAGAAGTTCCAAGCATGTTCTTTGAGATTAGTATTGATTAGTTCAAGAATGTACTTGACACTATCGATCAATTCTTCTCTAGGTATGGCAATCTTCTCAAAATTATCTCGTCTTACAAGCACTACCTGTCTAGTTTCAAGATCTTTAGGCCCAATTTCAATTCTTAGAGGAACACCTTTAAGCTCCCAGTAATAGTATTTCCACCCAGGAGTCTTCTCTTCCCTTTCGTCTAAGTAAACTCTAAAACCGCATTCTTTAAGTTCACGTTCAACTCTTCTAGCTTCTTCAAGAACAAGACTTTCTACCCCTCTATACGTTATGGGTATAATGACTATCTGTATAGGCGCTATTTGTGGTGGTAATGCTAATCCATGATCATCACCGTGAATAGCTATTAAACTAGCAATTACTCTCTCAGAAATTCCATAACTTGTAGTATGTACGTAATCTAGAGTACCATCAATCTTTAAGTACTTAATATCAAATGCTTTAGCAAAATTAATACCTAAGTAATGCACAGTACCTATTTGTAGTGTTCTACCGTCAGGTAGAAGAGTATCAAAAGCTATAGTATATACTGCTCCTGCAAACTTATCCCACTCTGGTCTTCTAGATATTAAGTAAGGTATTCCCAAGTAGTCGAAAAATTTTCTATAAATCTCGATTGCCTCCTTAACTTGTCTCTCAGCATCTTCACGGTCAGCATGTACTGTATGTGCTTCTTTAAACATAGACACTTCTCTAAGTCTAATCATGGGGTGTGTTGCTTTAGTTTCAGCTCTAAACACATTAACAATTTGATAGATTTTGAAGGGTAAGTCTGTATGATCTCGAACCCAATATTTAAGCATAGGCATGATAGCAGTTTCACTTGTTGGTCTTAAGATGAGTCTCTCTTCACTAGCACCACCTCTAGAGATCCAGAAGACTTCTTTCTCAAAACTTCTAACATGTTCACTCTCCTTAGATAAAAACTCGTAGGGTATGAATGTGGGAAAGAGTACTTCCTCATGACCTGTATCTTCAAGAAGTTTTCTCAAATAATTCTCAACAAATCTTCTAACTTTCAATCCATATGGTCTCCAGATAATAGTGCCTTTTACAGGATATCTAAAATCACAAAATTCACTTTCCTGTATAATCCAGTTAAACCATTCAATAAACTTATACCATCTCTGTCTAGGTCTTTCAGCACCTTCTCTAATAATTTTGAAGTTAATAATCTTGCTCATACTCATTTCTAGGGTTAACGCGTTTATGAATTTTTAAAAACTTCGTCCTACTAACTAACGTGCTTAAATAAATAGATAACTAAGTTAAGTTACTTATAATGTGAGAAATTCCACATCTCTGATTATTGAGGATATGGTTAAGGTAAAGCATTACGTTGAGATTCAATACAACATCGTTTCGTA
>NJDF01000062.1 GCA_002254895.1 Thermoprotei archaeon ex4572_64 | reverse complement strand
TCTTGCCAACCTTAAAGGCGCTAGGCCTTATCCAGAATGGTCATTTAAGTACTGAAGCTAAAGAAATCGGCAAGTTACTAAGAGAGAATAGAATAGGTGAAGTACTCGACCTACTCTTCACTTTAATCATGAAAAATAGAGTGTTAAGACAGATAGTGAATATGATAGTAGTTAACGATCGTCTTAACATTGAGGAACTTGTAAAGTCCGTCATGGAGAGTTATGGAATGACTAGAAGAGACGAAATCAATTACACGTGCAGACTTATAAACATGGTATTATCTTCAAGAAACTTCACATGTATGAAGATGTGTAAAGATATTGAGAAGTATTTGAGAAACCTTAAGAATAATCTTAAGATCGATAATATTCATGAGGAGTGTAAACCATCAATTATGAAGTTGATAGTGAATTACTTATTAAGTAATAACGATAAAAAGCATCAAATGCAAAACATTCTTGAAATACCTATAGACAATCTTGAACTTGAATTTAATGATGAGAAGTTAGTACTAAAGTACAGAGGTTTTGATAAAATTTTCGCATTCATTAACTACGAATTGTTAGTTGTAGATAATGACTATTATGCACCAAGTGTTAGAGTATTGATAAATAAGCTGAGAAGTCTGTGTAGGTTCAGGACTTGCTTAAACATGGTCTTAATAATCATCAAGAGAGAAAATTTATGCAAGTTAAAGCTCTACATTGAATATATGTGTAATGGAAAGTTCAGCTCCAAAATTATTGATCTACCGTAATTACTAAAAATCTTTAAAAACTACTCTAATAATTGTGACAACATCGACATTAGGAACATACATTATAATTCTAATAACAACACCTGATAGAGAAAATGCTGAGAAAATTGCAAGAACATTAATAAGTAGAAAACTTGCAGCATGCATTAACATCGTTAATGATGTCTCAAGTATTTTCTTATGGAAAGGTAGTGTAGAAGAAACTAAAGAAAATCTTCTCATCATTAAGTCAAGACTAGACGTGCTTGATGAGGTTATAGATGAAGTTAAGAAAATTCATCCCTATGAAGTACCTGAAGTCATAGCCATACCCATCATTTACGGCTTAAAGAAGTATCTTGAGTGGATTGACGAGGTTTTGGAAAGATAATATCTTAATCTTCATAGTTATACTTGCACTCACATTCCCTACAATAGTAATGAAAACTACTTTAGGGTATGTTAGTTAAGAAACAATACTTAAATACTACGTACTAACTCTCTCATCATGCAGGCATTAATCATTATACTTGATGGTGCAGCTGATAGGCCATTACTTGAACTAGGTAGAAAAACTCCACTTGAAGTTGCGCAAAAACCAACAATTGATAGACTTACTAGTGAAGGATCTTGTGGACTACTCTACGCTATTAATCCTGGAGTAAGGCCTGGAAGTGATGTTGCACATTTAGCACTTTTTGGATACGATCCTTACAAATACTACACAGGTAGAGGACCTTTTGAAGCTCTAGGTGCTGGTATAGACTTAAGATTGGGCGATATTGCTTTTAGAACTAATGTAGCGACTGTTAATAATGACCTAGTTGTGGTTGATAGGAGAGCAGGTAGGTATGTGAGCCCTGAAGAAGCTAAGGAAATTGAAAGAATAGTAAACGAGAGTATTGGAAAGATAATAAGTGAAAAGTATGGCATAGAGTTAATATATAAACACACAACAGAGCATAGAGGTGTACTTATACTTAGAGGTGAAAAATTATCATATAAAGTAGGTAATACAGATCCTCATGCCATTAACAAGAGAGTTCTTGATGGAAAACCACTAGATGATTCTGAAGAAGCTAAAAGAACTAGCAAAATACTTCAAGAATTCACAAAACTTGCATATGAGAAATTAAGTCAATCTGAAATTAACACTATTAGGAGAAGAGAAGGAAAACCCTTAATAAATATGATACTTCTCAGAGGTGCAGGTATCTTACCAAAAGTTAGATCAATAAGTGAAGTATACAACGTTAGGTGCTCTATGATTGCTGGAATTGCTGTCATTAAAGGTATTGGCAGAGCTTTAGGCTTCGATGTCATAGATGTGCCAGGCTATCGAGGAGCAAAGACAGACGATTATAATAAAGCCTTTGAAGAAGCTATTAAGGCTTTAAGTAGTTATGATATTGTTGTTCTTCATGTCAAGCCAACAGATTCTGCAAGTCATGATGGAGATGTTATGGGTAAGATAAGAATTATTGAGCAAGTAGATGCAGCTTTAAGAAGAGCTCTTGAGAAAATACCAGACAATACGTACATAGTAATCACATGTGACCACGCAACTCCTGTGAAGGTTAAAGACCATACAGGTGATCCTGTACCAATAGTGATGTGGGGGCCTGACTTATTTAGAGATGAAGTAAGTAAATACTGCGAAAAAGCTTGCAGTGAAGGATTTTGGGGAGTTCTTAGAGGACTTGACTTAATGCCAATAATAACAAACTATCTAGGGAAGCAGGAAAAGTTTGGAGAGTGATACTACGTAACCTTGATATAGAGAAAAGAAGAAGTAATTTTAAGATGAGAATTGTGACTTTAAACTTATGGAAAGATCTTAGGCTTAACGTACTTGTGAGTACCTTCAACTACTTCAACACCTGCCTTCTCTTTAACAATCTTTACCAAGTCATCCTTATATTTGCATAAAGCCATTACGCAAGTTCCTATATGAATAACATCGACAGTTTCTTTTAAGGAATCAAGATGCATCTTAAGTAAGGATAGTGAAGCTGGTACTCTAGTTCCAGGACAATCACCACAGTCAATAATGCCAACAACTTGTATATCCTTGTCTTTATACCTCTCAAACTCACCTTCTCTTCTCATTGATGCGATAAGACACTTAGCATCACCAGGGCATAATGCATTTCCAAAAGAATCTACATAAATGATACAGCACTCCACGATGTTATTGATTACTCTTGGCTTAAGTATTGGTAATTTAACGTAGTCATTAATTTCTCTACCAAGTTCATCAACATTAATACCAAGACTTAAATATGCAGCTATAGGTGCGAAGATATCTCTACCATGAAAAGTTGATGATATTTCTGTTCTAGTATACTTACCTATACTTATTTCATAAACTTTCTCAATACCATCATCTTCAGCTGCAAGTGTAAGTACACCATTATCAGGACCTACAAAGTAGTAATTTCTTGATTTAATAATGATTGGCTTTCTTTCAGTTCCAACACCAGGATCAACAACTACTACATGTACAGTATTTTTAGGAAAATACTTGTAGCATGAGTATAGTATAAATGCAGCTTTAGCGACATTGTACTTAGGTACTTCGTGAGTAATGTCTACAATCTTAACACTTGGATTAATACTAAGTATTACACCTCTCATTGAAGCTACAAAATAGTCTCGCATACCGAAATCTGTAAGTAAGGTTATTACACTCATCAAACTACACTAATATTTAAATCTGTAAGTAAGGTTATTACACTCATCAAACTACACTAATATTTAGCTTATTTATGACTTTTCAAATTTAGAAAAGAGTAGCTAATTTATAAAGTAGTCTAGTAAAGTGTGTACTATGGAGTTTACCTTAGAAGTTAAACTTAGATCAATACCTAGAGATCCTAGAAATACCTTAATTGTTGCTAAAGTGTGTACTATGGAGTTTACCTTAGAAGTTAAACTTAGATCAATACCTAGAGATCCTAGAAATACCTTAATTGTTGCATGTCCAGAACCAAGTCTTGCATCTGTTGTCGCTATTGAGTACGTTATTGATGCTTTAAAAATGGAGGAGCTAGGCTCCATTAGGATCAGAGAGTTAGCACCCATGATTACAGTAATTAACGGTACTGCAAAACTACCCTATAGACTCTTCTACAAGCGTGAGTATGCATTAGTAACTATTAGACAACACATACCCATACCTCCAGACGTTTATAGAGATTTTATCAGTAGAATACTTGAGTGGGCTGAAGAGAATGGCATTAGTAGAGTTGTATGTCTAACAGCCATACCTGCAATTGGTGAGAAAGAGAGTGAGGATGTCTTTTTCGTAACTGAGGAAGATCATGTTGAAGAGTTTAAAGCTCTAGGCTTTACTCCTGTTAAGGAAGCAACAATCGCAGGTGCTGAAGCTGTATTTCTAGATGCTGTACTTTCCAAGAACATCGTGGGTGCCTTAATACTTGCAGAATCTAAAGTACTTACAGCTATTAGAAGATTGTTAGAAAGTGGCAAAATAGCAACACATAAAGATATACTATACATACTTAACCAAACTGTTGGACAATTTGGGCCAGACGTAACTGCAGCTATAAAGCTTGTTAAAGCAATAAGTAAACTCATTAATGCAGAAATATCTCTAGATAACTTAAAAGAACATGCAGGTAAGTACTCATTCCTGATAGAGAAGAATTTGGAAGCATATTTAAAGCCAGCTAGGGAGGAGCACATACCCATTATTTACTAGATTTAAACCTGTCTCTAAAATAACCACAACAATTGAAAATTATATGCTGTATTGTTGGTGTTAACCAGACGTACATATCAGATAGTGCGCAATGAGTTGATAAGACTAGCATAGCAATACTTGATGTTAAAAATCCAAGACCTGCTAGATATATACATAACCAATGTTTAAACTTCAATAATCTCCTATATTGAGGATAGTGAAGTAAAGTCCATAAGGCATTTATGGTTAGACAAATTATGAATGTACTGATGATATCTATATGGCGCTGAATGTAGAGTTTAACTAAAGGTACATACCTAAATACGTATTCTTCAAAAATTGGTTGTATGATTATCATTAAAGGTAGTAGCGATTCAGGCGGCATGATTAGGTATTTCAAGAATTTTACGTACTTTCTTGAGAAGTACTTATCAAGATTTTTAAATGATGATTGAACAAGTTCATAACTATTAACATCTCTTGATAAGTACCAGCTAATAACTAGAACTACATTACTTAAGAGTAGTAACATTATTGTTAGAAATAGCATACTAGTATACGTATTGTTTACGTGTGTAGTGATCTATAAGTACTTATTT
>NJDF01000061.1 GCA_002254895.1 Thermoprotei archaeon ex4572_64 | reverse complement strand
AGACATATATTGAGGCTACTGGTAAGAGAGGTCTTGAACTTGCAAGAATTGCTGAGAAGGTCTCTAAGGAGTTGAATGTATGTATAGCTGTTGCACCAATAGTTACTGATTTAAGATTAGTTAGTGAAAATGTTGAAATTCCAGTACTTGCTCAAAGCGCAGATCCTGTAAATCCAGGCGCACATACAGGACATGTAACTCTTGAAGCTATTAAAGAGTGTGGAGCTGTAGGTATAATTCTTAACCATAGTGAGAAACCTTTAAGAATTAACGATATTGCATGGATAGTTGAGAAGGCTAAAAGTCTAAACATGTATGTACTTACATGCGCACCAACACCTGAAACATCACTTAGCGTAGCATCACTAAATCCAGATGCCGTTGCTGTAGAACCTCCAGAACTAATTGGTACAGGTAGAGCTGTCAGTAAGGAGAAGCCGGATGTTATTGTAAAGACTGTTGAACTTATTAAAAAACACGTACCTGAAGTACATGTAATATGTGGTGCAGGTATTGAAGCTAGAGAAGATGTAGTTAAAGCTATTGAATTGGGAACTGAAGGAGTGCTTGTTGCAAGTGCTATAGTTAAAGCTAGAGATTGGTATGGCAAGATTAGAGAACTAGCTGAAGGATTACTAAAATAGAGTACATTTTGGAAGTAATGTATACGTAAGGTATACGTAAACGTAACACTATCTATGTGAAGAATTAGCTATCTCATAGTGCAGTTCATCATTAATGATTCTCCTATTAATTAACTTTCTATTAATTAAAGCTTCAATAGCTTTGTACATGTGTTGAGGTTTAATATTCCTTGACTTACAATATGTCATTAATTCAGCTTTACTTACTCTACTTTTAGCTTTGATTAGAGAGAATATAGTATTTACTATACTTTCAAGATCTTCAGTAGAGATTGTTGTCTCTTTTTCTTCAACAATTCTTCTCTCTCTTTCCTCTTCACTTATTAGAAAAGTTGTTATAGTTCCTGTAGTTTTTGAATCATCTTTTTTCCTTCTTCTTTTACTCATACATTATCACATTCTAAGATGTTATTAACAATTATTTAACTCTTCCACTACTCACTAACAATTTCAACAACAACTTTTTTCGAGTACCTTAATGCCTTTAATCTTTCAAGAACTTCTATTAAAAATCTTTCAAAATCTTCACTATCATAATTATACTCAAGCACTATTCTCATCATTCTATAATAGTTTACAGTAGTATTTTTAAGGAGCTACTTACCCTTACTTACAATTTCCCAAACCTTATCTAGAACTTTATACTTGACATCATCTATTAGTCTTAAATCTCTAAAGACGCCTCTAGCTATAAGTTCTGTAGAGTCTATATCTAGAGATAAGACTTCAACTTTAGTGGTATGTGTGCTAGCTCATTTCTTGAATTTCTAACAACAATTCCTAGACAAGTCATTTTTACAACGTAACCTTTAATACCATTAATCTCTACATAATCTCCAAGGCCAATTCTATACTCATCAATGAATCTCATAACTTGACCTGTAAAGTATTCCTCAATTATTGGTCTAAGACCTATAAGCGAGATTATTACAGTTAATACAAGTAATGTTAAGGCTGCTAGATGTTGACCATATATGTACATTAGGATGACAAGTAGTACAAATATTATGCCAATTCTACTAATTAACTTTAACTGTACAATATCTCCTCTCTTAAGGCTTTTTAATGGACTAATTAACCACTTGTTGATTACTCTATCTAGAAGTATTACTATACATACAATTACGACGCCTACAAGTATTGAAGTTAATACGCTACTTAACTCCATACTCGTACTAAAAAGCATAGTCTGAAGTAACCTAGAATGATGTTTTTACCTAACTTAAATACCTAACTTAATGTAATTTGAAGCGTTTAGACTTTAAGAAACTAAACTTTCTACACCTTAACTATAACCTTCATACCTGACTTACTTGAAGCTACTTTAAAGGCTTCAACGCCTTGATGTAGATGATACTCGTGAGTAATTATTTCACTAACTTTAACTATGTTCTTTCCAATCAATTCAATAGCTTTCTCCCAATTATGTCTTAATCCACATCTAGAGGATACTATCTGCACTTCCTTAACCACCATATCTGTATAGTCAAATCTCACCATCTCTCCATGTGTTGATTTTGCTGCAATTATACCAGTCGGTCTTACTAGCTTTAGAGCTAAGTTTAGAGCTTCAGGATTTCCTGTAACCTCAATGACAATATCAGCTCCAGTCTTAGTGATTTTAGAAACTTCATCAATGATGTTAACTTCATTTAAATTCAAAACGTAGTCTGAATAGTTTTTAAAGTATTTCAATCTCTCCCACCTAGTACCAATAATGATTGTTGTGAATCCTCTAAACTTCATTACTTGACTCATTAAGTATGCTAACGGTCCTTGACCAAGAATGACAACGTTGTAACCTATATTTAGAGGTAGTAGATCTATAAGTCTTAGACATGCAGCTAGCGGCTCTATAAAGACTGCTTCTTTAAGATCTATAGACACTTCATGAATATTCTCGACAGGAACAACTACGTACTGTGCCATACCGCCATCAGTATCTATGCCTAGAGTTTTTCTATTAATGCAATGTGTATAATAGCCTCTAGTACACATTGGGCACCTCTTACATGCAATATTTATCTCAGTTACAACACTTCTTCCAATCAAGTCTTTACTAACATTGGCACCCACATCCTCAATTATTCCTGAAATCTCATGACCAAGAATTATTGGCAACTTCTTTAACCTTAACTTACCCTTGTAAATCGCTATGTCAGTACCACAAATACCAACATACTTAACTCTTATCAAGACGTGATCTTTAGGTATGAGAGGTTCTTGAACATCTTCTAATCTTAAATCTTCAGGTCCATGTAGAACTAGTGCCTTCATGTTCTTAACTATTCCGTAAAAATTATTTAGACCTATGTAGTGATTGTGCTTGTGAAAAAAGTTCTCATTATACTTCACGGTTCTAGAGTTTACAGTACTGAGGATACCATTAAGAATTTCATAGGTAGATTAAGTAAGTGTTTAGAGAAAATATTCACAGACATGAACATTGAGTACGCATTACTTACTCACAATCTAGATGATTTAAAGTTAAAGATCATGAAGGCAATTAATGAAGAGAAGGTTAGGGAAGTACTTATTTATCCATTACTTGTAGTTCCTGGTACTCACTATGAAGATGTTAGGAAGTTATGTCACGAGATCTCTACTAAGTATGGAATTAATATTAAGATTTTAGACCCATTAATTGAGAATGAAGAGTTTATAAGATATGTTGCATCAACATTAGTTAAAGAGTACGGTCTTGACGGTATCTCTAATGACTTATCGAGAACTCTAATACTTCTATATGGTGATTACTACATACCTATAAGTATTGAGATGAATACCAACATGGAGAACATAATTAATGCCGTGAGAAATGTTAAGTTCATTTTCATTGATGATGTTAAGGTCTTATCATTCATAGATACCAAGTACTTCAGGCCTGGAGTAAAGATTGTATGTGAGTGTGAAAATGTTGAGTATACTGAGAATAGTTTAGTAATCATTACTTCACATACAAGATTATTATCAAAGCTTGTAAGTATGGTTAATACAGGCTTAAAACCAAAAATCATCATAGCGACTACACCAGCACTGTCTGAAAATGATCTTAAACTTAAAGTTAAACTTCTAGAGTATGATTTTCCAGTAGTTATTACTAATAACGTTAGAGGAGGTCCACATATTGCTGGAGTATTACTTAACTACCTCTTCAAGCAAGTAATTACAGAGTAGGGTCTAACATGTCGTCAAGTGGTAAGAGAGGATTTAAAGAGATGACTATTCTGGAACATTTGACTGAACTAGGTAAGAGGTTGAAAGTTGTTGCAATAGCATTCATGATTGGATTTCTAGGTTCATGGTTACCAATGCCAAATCCTTACTACTCAATTGTTGACTATTTTAGAGAGTTTATTCAAGGCTTCTTCACTCTTGAATATAGACCTATAGCTGCATGGATATTCAATGCCACTGTTATGTCTCAACTACCTGAAAATGTACACGTAATACCTACACATCCACTCTCACCACTAGTTCTAGCTTTTGAGTTAAGTGCACTTATTGGTATTGTTGTTGCAATGCCAGTTCTTCTCTACGAAATTTATCAGTACGTAAAGCCAGGTCTATATAGTCATGAGTTAAGAATATTTAAACTATACTTTCTAAGTGCTGCATTACTTTTTAGTGGTGGCTTAGTCTTCGGGTACTACATTATATATCCTGCCATTATTAGATTGTACGAGTTTTGGTGTGGCTTAATGAATTTAGAGTCTTTTCTAACAATTAAAGGCCTTATGGATACTTTCATAGGTACGTTAATATTTTCAGGAATCATATTTGAGACACCTGTAATTATGGCAGTTTTGACACACCTTGAAGTAACATCACCAAAAGCATTTACTGAGGCTGGTATCTTCGTATCTAAAAGAATTTACAGAAAGTTTAGAAGAGTTAGAGAGATCTAGAAAATCCTTAAATTCTGAAGTCACTCATCTCTTTATCATATGAATGAGCATCTAGTTAGTAAAATTGAATATCATGTTAAGGAAATTTTAAAACTTCTAGGTGAGGATATTGAGAGATCAGGAATTAGAGAAACACCGAGAAGAGTTGCACAAACTCTACTTGAACTAACTAGAGGCTTGAGAGAGGAGGAGCCACAGGTTAAATTCTTCCCCATAACTTACAAAGTTGAGAATTCTTTGATTATTGTTGAAGATATTCGATTTCACAGTCTCTGTGAACATCATTTACTACCAATCATTGGTTCAGCATCTATAGCCTACATTCCTAGAGGTCTTGAAGTTCCTGGTCTTAGCAAAATTGCACGACTAGTTGAGTGGTACTCTTCAAGATTAATCTTGCAGGAAAGGTTTACTCAAGAACTTACACATTACCTGTTCAGAAAGTTAAATGCAAGATTCATCTACTGCAAGGTATGTGCAGTACATTTATGCACATTAATTAGAGGTGTTAAGAATGAGTCTATGAAGCTCGTAACGGAGTATTGGTATGGAGACACAACTAATGTAAATTTAAATGAAGTGAGAAAAAATGTTAAATGTCGAGTAAACTTAAAGTAATTGATAGTATGAAGGAAAATATAGTAAGTTCAGTAGAGATCATGACGTACGTACACGCAACTGAAGATGAGAGTAAGGTAGTGAGGGCTCTCGAGAAATTGATACCAAGCAACTATCGCTCGCTCATTAAAATTGAAAAATCGTGCAGTTACGGTCATTATGGGAATGAGATTAAGATTATAAAAATTAAAGTTCAAAACAACGAGCTTGCAAGTAATGTAATTAGTCATGTAGTGTCAATGCTAGATAATCTTGATAAACAAATCATAAAAGCTAGTTTTGAGATTAGATTTGAAAAATCAAAACTCTACTTAAGAATAAACAAGCAGAGTCTATACTTAAGTAAGCCTCACCTAGATGAGGGTGATGATGTTGTTAAGATAGTTATTGGTCTCAATAAACAGAAGATTAAGAACTTAAGTTCAGATAAATTACTTAAAGAGTTAGGGATTGATTAATCATGAAGTGCTTAGAACTTATACGTGACTTTAAAGATAGAGTGAGCGAACTTAAACAGAAAGTTCAAGGATATTCATCTAGAATAGCAATTAACTACATCATTGAAGAGCTAGAAAACGTCGAATTGAGTGAAGATTATTGTTTAGATTTTATGAACTACATTATTAATAATGTGGAGGAATTTCTAGTAAGTGAAATTGAGGAATTACAATTAATTAGAAATTTAATTAAACGTTATAGAGAGATTATGAGTAAACTGTGAGTGTTGTGTTACTTTCAATCAAGCCTAAGTACGGAAAAGCAATTCTCAATCAGGTAAAGAAGTTTGAGTTAAGAAAATGCGTAGGTAAGCCCATAAGATCAGGTGACTTAATTATTATGTACTTTACAAGTCCTGTAAAAGCTGTGTTTGGATACTTTATTGCAGGTAGGGTATACATTGAACATCCTGAAGTTCTTAAATTAATTATGAGTAAAGTTGAGAATACAGGTATTGATGAGGAAGATTGGAGTTATGTTGAGAATTATCCGAAAGCAATGGCTATAGAGGTAATTAATCCCAAACCATGCAGACCTGTAAGTCTTGAAAAACTTAGACAACTAGGAATAACACCACCAATGAGCTACATGTTTCTAAAATATGATAAGGCAAGACAATTAGTTAGAGAGTGCATAGTTGAACCTTACTAAGAACGTCTCACTATGAATTTACACATTAAAGCAGTAAGTATATTAAGCTAATAATGTCCAAATACGTGATGAGAGAGATTAGTGCGGAAGTTGTTAGAGCTCTAATTAGGGAAGGTAAGAGAGTTGATGGTAGAGGTCTTGAAGAACATAGACCTATACGCATGGAGGTAGGTATTTTAAGTAATGCTGATGGTTCTGCCTTAGTATCTTATGGAAATACAACGGTCATAGCTGCAGTCTATGGACCACGTGAAGTACATCCAAAACATATAGCACTTCCAGATAGAGCAATACTTAGAGTACGTTATCATATGGCTCCCTTCAGCACAGCTGATGAGCGTAAAAATCCAGCACCAAGTAGAAGAGAAATTGAGATTTCTAAAATCATTAGAGAAGCACTTGAACCAGTAATTCTCTTTGAACAATTTCCAAGAACAACTATTGACATTTTTCTTGAAGTTATTCAAGCAGACGGTAGTACTAGAGTAACGGCTATAACAGCAGCATCACTTGCACTTGCAGATGCAGGTATACCTATGAAAGACCTAGTTGTAGGGGTCTCTGTAGGCAAGATTGAAAATGCATTAATAATTGATCTTAATGGTATTGAAGATTACTACTGCGATGGCGATATGCCTTTAGCATTAATGGGTAGTAAGAAGTTGATAACACTCATGCAGGCTGATGGATCGTGGAGTATTGATGAGATTGAGAGAGCTTTAGAGCTAGCTTTAAAAGTGTCAGATCACATATATAGGATGGAAAGAGATGCATGTAGGTACTGTTACATCTATGATATGGGATTTCCAGGAAGAGTAACACCATATCCATTAAGTGCTTATGAAATGCTCTATGCCTTAACGATAAATCCATATGTAGTTCTTGGTAAAGGAGGAACAATGCTTGCACTTGGGGCTGTAACTGAACCTTTTCTACAAGATACTAAGTATAGAACTTTCGAATACTTGAAAACTTTTGGTGAGCTTGGAAATCCAACACAAGTAAGTACAAAAATGATACTTAACGATAATGATATAGACTTAATTAGAAGTTACATACCCAATATAAGTTTCCTAATGACTATCATATGTATAAGTGATTATGAGAAACTTGAACCTAACGCTCCAAGCCCAATTGAAAGATTTGAGACAATTAGAAGATTAAGAGGTAGAAACATTCATGTAGCACTATTTCTAAGACCAATAATTCCAGGATATTCAGATAAAGATGCTAGAGAACTTATCAAGTTATGTCTTGAATATAACGTTAACTGTATAGTTTTAGGTACGTTAAGAATAACTGAAAATATATTTAAAAAGTTAAAAGCAGTAGGTATAGACTTATCAAGTAGAGTTGAAAGGTTAAAAGGAAAAGAGCAAATACCCATCAAAGCTAGAGACTTGAAAGAGAATATTAAAAATCTGGCTATTAAGGCAGGATTGAAAGTATATGAAGCGGCTTGTGGTGCAAATATGGAAGCAAATAATCTAGGCTGCATAGCCTAGAACTTTTAAAAAGATTAAATATTGATGCTGATGTAGAATTTAGAAATCATCATGAAATTACATTAAGATTAAAGAAAGGTAATGGCAAGATTGCTTATCACTGGATTAAAGAACTTACAAGAAGAAAAGTACTTATTAAACATTAATAGATCTTTAATAAATGATGAATGCACACCCTTAATGACAAGTGATTAAACCGCCAGTGGACTGATTTTCAACTTTCTAAAAACCTATTAAATCAATACTAAGCCAAATTCTATCAATTTCTCAAAATCTTTATCTTTACTCTTTAAGGGAATATTGTACACAATAGCTGTTGCACCTATTATTAAATTTCCATAATTACATAATTATTTAATTACTTAATTAACTTTTTCACAAAGTCTTTATTATGAAGTCATAGTAATGTTTATTTTCCAGTTCACTTTTCTCTATCGTAATGAGTTACGTGAATGTTGATATTATCAACTCGTGCTATATCGTTATGCCTAATCTTGTAACTTTAATTACAAGTAAAAGACCTGATGGTGGTTTTAATGTTATGACTGCTAGTTGGGTTATTCCAATATCTAGAAAACCACCACTTATAGCTACTGCAATTGCACCAACAAGATATACTTATGAGTGCTTAAAATATCATAAAGAGTTTACAATATCTATTGTCGGTCCAGAGTTGAAAGATCTTGCATGGTATTGTGGTACGGTCACGGGTAGGAAAGTGGATAAGGTAAAGGAGAAGAATATAAAGTTAAGATCACTAAGTAAAATTGAAGTTCCTGGAGTTGATGGTGCACTAGCCATACTTGGATGTAAGGTATGGAATGATTATGATGGTGGTGATCATAGAATAATAGTTGGTGAAGTAGTTGAAGTACTTGTAAGAGAAGGAGTTTTTAAAGATACTTGGAGAAATATAGAAATGCTTCTCTACTATGGTAGCGGTAAATTTCTAAGTATAAAGATACCCTAAGATATAAATGAGTATTAAGGAAGTCTTAATATCTATCAGGAAAGCTAACGACAAGGTATATAGTGATGATAGTTATGACATCATGAGTTCTTGAAAAATTAATACCAAATGTTAAGTATGTCTTAAAAAGTAATGGTGTTTTTGGTGTTTTAGATTTTTGGTTACCTAGTAACCTACTTGGTAAGATAATACTTCACGTATTTACTACATTTATAGTTCCTTTAGAGGCTCTAGTAATTACTCCAAGAAATATTAAGGAGTATGCTATAGTTAGAAAGTCCATCAAGTACATTCCTGAAGCTCAAGATCTGGTAAAGATTTTTAAGAGATTTTTCACAAAGGTTAATGTCGTATTTAAGGTTCTTGGCATTTTTGTAATCTTAATATCTACCTTATAGTGTTAAGATTTCAGGAAACATTCTATACATTACTTCACCAATGAGTACAGTATTTCCTGCTGCACCTCTAATAGTGTTATGTCCAAGAACTAGATATCTTACAATTCTCGACTTCTCACTTGGTAACTTTACTCTACCTACAACAACACTCATGCCTTTACCACACATTCTGTCAAGTCTTGGTTGTGGTCTATCAATTTCACCTCTATAGATTATGGGTTTTTCAGGTGCTGTAGGTAGATTGAGCTTACTTATCGATGATGTGTAATCTCTAAATACATTAATAATGTCGTTAAGAGTTACTTCTCTCTCAAGCTCAACATACACTGATTCTAAATGTCCATCAAGTACCGGTACTCTATTAGTTGTTGCTATAATTTCGAAGTCTCTCCACCTAACTTCACCATTACTTAAAGTACCGAGAATTTTCTTACTCTCATTCTCTACCTTCTCTTCTTCACCTTTAATGTAAGGTATGATGTTATCTGTTATCTGCATTCCAAGAACAGCATCACTACCAATACCTGCACCTGAGATTGCCTGCATTGTTGTTACGAAGATTCTCTTAATACCAAAATTATCAAGTAATGGCTTTAAAGAGAGTGTTAGTATTATTGTTGTACAGTTAGGATTCTTTATGATTAGTCCTCGCCAATCCCTACGTCTCCTCTGTACTTCAATTAGCTTGAGGTGTTCAAGATTTACTTCAGGTACTATTAATGGTATGTCAGGTTCGAGTCTTAAATTATTATGAATCCTCTTTTAGCAAGTTCTGGCTCTACTTTTGAAGCTACATCACTTGGTAAGGCAGAGAATACTAGATCAACTTTAGGTAACTTATCGATATCCATAGGTAACAACTCCATTTCCGCAACATCTCTTGGCAATTCATACTCAATAAGCCACTTAACGACCTCACCATACTTTCTATATGCACTTTTCTCAGATGCTGTAATTACATCTAGTTGAAAGAATGGATGGTCATGTAGTATTTGTATAAATCTTTGACCAACAAGTCCTGTTGCACCTAGTACAGCAACTCTTAACTTATCCATACACTTCTCAGGAAAAATATACTTAATACTTATAAGTGTTATGGTAGAGGTGTGAATTTGAACGTAAGAGTTCTAGAATAGTAAATATTTTAAACTATCTTAAAATATTTTCAAGAGTCTAGAACATGACTATTAGAGTATTAAAATTTGGTGGTTCGGTATTGAGTTCAGGAGGAGATTATTTAAGAGCAGCTTACGAAATTAAGAAGTATCTTGATGAAGGTAGTAAAATCATTGTTGTAGTTTCAGCTATGAAAGGCGTTACTGATGATCTTTTAAGAATTGTGGAAAAGCCAACTAACTGGTATGAGAGAGTAACTAAACTTCAGGAAAAACACGTAGAAGCTTTAAAAACTATGAGTCTTAGTGATGAGTTATCAACAACAGTCTTCAGAGAAATTTCAACACTCTTCGATGAACTTATCAAACTTGCACATGCAATAAGCATCACTCATGAGGTCACACCTAGATTGAGAGATTATGTACTGTCTTTTGGTGAGAGATTATCAGCTATTCTAATGTGGTCAGCCCTTACAAGTATTGGTATTGAATCAACGTACTTGACAGGTAGAGATGCAGGTATAATTACTGATGAGAATTATGGTGAAGCCAAGCCAATAATGGAATTAACAAGAAGAAGTGTCTCTGAAACTTTAACTAAGTACTTAAATGCTGGTGTAGTACCTGTAGTTACAGGCTTTATAGCAGGTACTATCGATGGTAGAGTCACGACACTAGGTAGAGGTGGTAGTGACTACACAGCAACTCTCATAGCATCCATAATTAACGCTAAAGAAGTTGTATTATATACAGACGTACCTGGAGTACTTACTGGTGATCCAAAATTCATGAGTAATGTTAAGCTTGTAAATGAGCTTAGTTATGAGGAAGCTATCGCATGTGCACAGTTAGGTGCGAAGAAGTTTCATCCAAGAACTTTTGAGCCTGTTATTGATACTAACATAAATACAGTCATTACGTGTATGGATTGTAGGGATAGAACAGTCGTATCAAGTAGATTAAGTCCACCACCCGTAAAGATCGTTACTCTAATGAGAGACCTATCATTAGTCATACTTAAAGGTGCAGCCTTAACAAAATTAAGTAATATAGTTCACATATTAGCAGCATTATCCTCGAAAGACGTGAATACAGTATCATTTATTCAACAACCAACACAAACAGCTACATCAATAATCGTCAAGAATGACAAGTTAAGTGAAGTATTAGCATTAATTAATGAGTTGAAAAGACTTGAAGTAATTAATGACTATAACTACATAACCAACATATCGATAGTCTCTGTCATAGGTTACGGGCTTAGAGATCCATCAATAGTAGGTTATCTACTTGAAGATATTGTTGACATACCTACATATGGAATACTTAGAGGTCCTTATGATGTTAGTTTATCAGTAATTATTGATTCTGAAAATGCTATAAAACTTGCAGCTAAACTTCACGAGAGAATGGTTAAGAAGTGGTGGATTAATAGTATTTGAGATACGTCATGTAGGAACTATGAACCACTTTCTTTAAGGCTATATCAATTCCTTAAGTATGCTTAGACTTGTAGCTTGTAAAGCAAGTAGTTCTTTAAAGCTAGATGAGAGTGATTTTAGTGCAAGAAATTCTGAAAAATTATTGATTAAAGTGTAGAATGCGTAAGAGATGATAGTTAATGATTCTAGGTAAATTACTCCATGAAGGATTGATAAGTGCTGGATTTAAGTCAATACACGTCCCTAGAAGAATTCTCAAGAAGATTGAAAGTAATGAAGCACTTCAAATT
>NJDF01000060.1 GCA_002254895.1 Thermoprotei archaeon ex4572_64 | reverse complement strand
ATCATTAAGTTTAGAAAATTTTTAATAAACAAATACTTGAAGTAAAAGATAATCAAACACTAAAAATCACAAATAAGAGGGCCCGTAGTCTAGCGGTTAGGATGCCCGCCTCACGCGCGGGTGATCCCGGGTTCAAATCCCGGCGGGCCCATCAAGACCTTAACACTTTCACAAAAAGAGCATTATGATTTAAGAGAGTTGAGTATATACATGACACTTCGAGGAGTGCTTGAACAAGTAATTAATACTCTATAAGGAAAACGTTGCTAAAGAATTTGAAGTCTTAATTAGACGTTATGTTACAACTAGAAACTAATCTTCTAATCGAGTCAAGTAAGTGATTTATCAAAAAGCGCTGAAAATATTAGGTTGAAAATTGTCTCAATCGGTTAAGAAATAGTAGGTTTGGTAGTTAAGAAGATTCTCTACCTCATGAATTAGTAAGTAATTATCAGAGCTTTATCCTATTTAAATTAAGTGTTATTTTATTAAGCATGTCATATTATTCAGATATTTTGCTAATTACTATTGGTGGTATTTTTACCTTCTCACTAACTTGCAAGTCCATACTTGTCATTATCTTGATGGTGTAGTTTCCAGGATTTAATGCCATTGGAAAGGTGTAATTTTCTTCAGGTTCTATGTATAATGTTTCATTTACGTACCTTACCATTCCTCTCCAAATAATTTCTTTAGAATACTTATCAATTACTTCAATTTTAGACACCATGTACTTTACATTAAATTTTTTAAGGTATGGACATGAATGTTCATGATTAAAAACATGTTTAATGATAATGCTTGTCATAACTTCAGATAATACATTATGTGTAAGTACAAGTACTGTGAGAAGTGTGAATGTAATTTACAGTTGGTAAGATAATGACAAATATGTACGTAATTGTAAGTAGTGACGAGTTGTTAGTTATTGATCCTGGTGGTGAAGTTGAAGAAACATTAGAAGTGTTGAGTGCTTTCAATCCTAGAAAGGTTCGTGTATTATTAACTCATGGACATTTAGATCACGTATGCTCAGTACATGTACTTAAGGAGAAGTTTAATGCTGAGATTATGATACATAAAGATGATTATGAAATGCTTACAAACTATAATATTCATAGAGAAATAGATGCTACAATTCCTGGATATTTAAGTGCATGTAGAAGTTTCAAGCCAGTAGAGCCTGACTTAACGTTAAGTGATAATTATATCGTTAAGTTTGAAGAACATGTATTTAGGATAATTCATACTCCAGGACATACAAAAGGTAGTTGTGTAATTTATTGTGAAGATCTTGACCTTGCATTTACAGGTGATGTAGTGTTTAGAAATGGTATTGGTAGAATAGATACGCCACACTCAAGTATTCAAGATATGATTAGTAGTATTGAGAAGATAATTAATACATTAAGGAGAAGTACAAAAATTCTTCCAGGTCATGGTGAAGAAACTACATTATCAAATGAATTAGAATTTCTACTTCAAGTAATTGAAGAGTTGAAAGCACTATGATAGATATCATTAACATTATCATTATTTCACTATTACCTGGATTTGAAGGAAGATATGCCATAATTTACGGTTTACTTAAAGGTCTAGACCTCTCTCTAGTCATTACAATATCGATAACATGTACTATAACTCTCAGTACACTACTAACACTCTTTGTAAGTAATATAGATAGTATGTTAAGTAAATTAGCTTTAAATAACTCATCAATTAGTAAGTTAGTGAGACGTTATCTTGAGCGCGTTAACCGTATTAGAGATAGAATTAGTGTAAAGATTCGCAAATATGGAATTGCCATACTTATACTATTCATAGCAATACCAATTCCAGGTACTGGTGTATGGACAGGAGCATTACTAGCATACATGTTGAAATTGAAGACTAGAGAAATGTTAATATCACTCATACTTGGAGGTACATTATCTATAGCTGTAACTTCAAGTTTATATTTCCTTGGAGAAGAAATAATTAAAATACTAATGTGATGAAAACTTTACGCTCAGAATTTTGATGAAGAACGTAGTCAACGCTGATTTATTCAATAACTTGAATTTCTTTCCTACCTTTCCATAAACCATGAAGATTACAGTAATTAATTATAACTAATGTACCACTTTTCTGAAGTCTCATATTAATGTCAAGTTCAGGTTCCAAGTATGGTGCTTCTATAAGTATTGATGCGATATGTATTGGTATGTTCTTACCATCACCAATAAAATGTACAATTATTTTCTAACAGATAGTAAATTCTTACCTTAACTTTAAACTTCATTCAACTTAACCTTATCTGGTACTTCAATTATAAATACATGAGTATAAGCTTTTAAGTAAATTCACTAAGTACATTTTCGTGAAAGAGATCAAGTTAATAATAGATTTCATGTAAGACTCTTCAACATTCTTATCAATAAAGAACAGAATTACCATATTAGATAAACTATGTACAATTCTTAACTATATAATTCACAAAGACTGACCTACCTGACCCCACATGCCTATTTCTTCAAAATGCAATGTAGTAAAACTACTAACCATGTTCATTGGAAGCTACAGTGACCGCCACCACGTGAGTAGTCTTATGGTGTTAAGCCATCATAAGCTAAGCAATAGGTATTTGAATAATTATTGCGATTTCAAGACTTCTTAATAAATCCTCAATTCTACTTAACAAATGTTGAACATTTTAGAAGAATTAGAGAATTAAATGTTTTAAATTATCGAGAATTAATCTAATAGTAGTAAATTACTTAGTCGATAAGAATTATAAATTACGAATTTTATGAAATTTATAGCGACTAGAAATGCCAAGTATTAACTTTAATGAGTTGAAAAAGAAGTTACTTATTGAAGCTTTAAGAAGGAATTTTGGTGTTATTTCTTGGGAAGAAGGTGAGAAATGGATACAAGAAATATATGAAGAAAGAAGGAGAAGATTGGAGAAACCAAAAGGTCAATAATAAGAGGGTTTAGTTGGTAAAGCATAACAATGTTTCTTCCCTTCAGAAAATCTCAGCCACAGCAATTGAAAGTATAAATTTTTTCTAGGAATATACCGTTCACCCGGATGCTGTGTTTTAAGTTGTTTTAGGTTTGTTGAAGTCCGCATCCGGGTTCATCACGGTCTACCGTAGGCCCCTGTGGGGAGGAGACACCTCCCCACTTCGGAACCTACAGTGGTATCGCTTTAACTAAATAGCTAATGACTACTCAGATTTATAAACTTAACTGTTTCTATGATCTTAGTGGTAGTCATGTGTAAATATGAGGTTTATATTCTCGAAGATTGTTCAATTAGCTATCTTGGTAAGAATAGACTTGGTATTTACATACCTTCGAAATATCTTGATAAAATTAAACATCTTCATGGCAAGAAGGTGATTGTTCATGTCTATGCACTTGCTGAGAAACGCTAATCCAGCTAAAATACCCGAGGAAATAACCATATTTGCAACTTTTTCAAGATGGAAAGATGCAGCACTTGATTATTTATACACAGCTTGTAAATTTAAAACCGCTACATTACTTGGGCTTGAGTGGATTAGGAAAAATCAAGTTTACGATTTAACAAAACTTTATCACGAAGTTCTTTATAAAGTTATGAAGAACAAAAGGTATAGCATAGGTTCCAGTCTTGTACTTGAAGAAATTTGGAAATCAACTAAAACACTTGAAGTGAATATTCAAGATGTTGAACTTAGTAATTGGCTTATGTTTCAAGCAATGGGTGATAAAGACAAGAATAGTAACTTAAACATAAGATTAATCGAACCTGATAAAGTTGAGGTATTGATTCTTAATAGAGTAGCTGATAGATATTATCGAGACATTGTTAAAGTAAATGTACCTAAAGGATATAGACATATTTTTGAGAAAGTTTATGAACTTGGTAGTTCTAAACAATTAGCTTACTTAGGTAGGATTTACATCAATAACTGTTGGTGTGATTATCCATTTGAAGAAGTTGTTAATTGTGAAGTACAATTTTCAATACCTACTAAACTTTATATTGACTTGAAAAAGAGGTATAGTAAGAATAATGGTAGATTGATTAGTGGTATTGACTTTAATGATGATAGGATTAATTAGTGATGTCACTGCTCGTGGTTACCCAAGAGAGGTAAGAATAACAAAGATTATGCGAGGTATTCATGAAGTTCTTGACTATGCTTATCATCGTGGTGTAGGTATTGTAATTACTGAAGATCCTGAGAAACTTGGTATTTACAAAGTGTATTGGATTAAGAAAGGTAAGAGATTTAGTAGAAACTGGAACTATAAGATATCTATTTTTACAAATAGATTTCTATGTGACTTCCCTATTCATGCACTTGAATACGGAATGAAAACTTATTGGATTGATCCAGAAGGAACAACAAATTCACCATTACATGACTTAATCATGAAAGAGTATGGATTAGATAAACATACAGCATCAGCATACTGCATAGCTCTAAAAGCGCTAGGTTTTAACCTAAATAAATTTAAACTACCATGAATTACCATAAGAATCAATACAACCCCTCCTTCCAGTTGTAACAGATTTAGTATATTAGTATACTAAAATTACAATAATATCCCATTTATGACAGGCAATTATAGAGTAATTTATGTAATTAATGAGGAACAGAAAGAGGTTATTTTCTTAATGATCGGTCATAGACGCTCGATTTATAAAAGGCTTAAAAGATTGTACTAGACATGTCTACTGTTAAGGATGTTGATGAGATTGTTTATAATTTTGTTAATGAGATTTTGAGAAAAATTCGTGAAATTGAAGATCTTATTGATAAGTTCGAGATTGAATTAATTAAAGATGAACTTGAAAAAAGATTAAAAGATGAGTATATAGTACTTGAAAAACCAGAAGAAATAAAGAAAATACTACAAGAAATAGATAAATAACAAACCATCTGTACCGCACATTCTATCTCACAATTGCTGTGGTGGGATCACCACAACAGTTGAGAGATGGAAAGTACGGTACAGAATTTTTATTTTCTTTTTAATCTTCTTTTTCTAGTTCTTTTAATAGTTCGTTAAGCTTATTAATTCACCTTTCTTACTAGTTTTTAATGCTTCTAAATCTATTTCATCAGGTTTTTCTTCAGGAATAAGCATATCTATAACTTCTTCAATTTCATCA
>NJDF01000059.1 GCA_002254895.1 Thermoprotei archaeon ex4572_64 | reverse complement strand
TGTGATGTTGAGAAAGAGCAAGCATTGGAAGCCATTAAAGATCTTATTCATAGAAAGTACATTATCGATGAGAGAGAACTTCTAAGAGTACGCACACGTACGTTGAGATCTTACTTCCTAAATGAAGTCCTTGTTAGAAATGAAGATTTAGGTAAGTTAATTACAGTAAGCATTTACGAAGTTAATGGTGATGAGATTATTACTGCCAGAATGGATGGTGTAATAATTGCAACGCCTACAGGTTCTACAGCCTACTCTCTATCAGCAGGAGGTTCCGTTATTGATCTTAGAGTAAGAGCAAAGATAATAGCACCACTTGCACCTTTCTCAAGATCCATACCCTCAGTAGTTCATCCACTAGAGGTACCCTTAAGAATAATTTCTCAAGAACAAGCTCTAATTATCTGTGATGGTGTAAAGGTGTGGAGTGATAAGGAAGTTTTTATAAGTTATGAGGGAGATAAGGTTAAGTTTGTGAGAACTAGAAAATATAATTACTACTTAAGATTTAGAAAGAGAATATTAATGCTGTAATTGTGAAGAGATTAGCATAGAAGTATAGTTTTTATAAAACCACATATTTAAGTTAAAAGAATATGAGTACCGAGTTAGGTAAGAGATTAAGAAAAGCTGAGAAAGAACTTTCAAAAATGCTTAAAGATTTAGAGAGAGGCAAGTATGAGAAGTATAGATTTAGAAATCTTGAAGAAGCTAAAGCCTTTAAAGAGTACATTAAGGAGAAACTTGAACTTATTAGAAAAGCCTTAGAGAGCGGTAAGTTCTAAGTAAAAATTATTTAAAATTTCTATCAATAACTATAGTAGGGATTCTTCTTGCTTGACGAATTGTTAAGAAGAGTAAAAAATTGGGAGCTTGTAAGACCTGATGGCATCTTCGTATGGACTAACCCTATAGTTAAGGAGAAACTATCATGGTACTATAGAGTTATGAATAATAAGGCGCCAGCCAAGTACCACATACTTGCCAGAGTTGAAATTTCTGATAAAAACATTAAAGAACTACCTATAGAGGAGTTGTGGAGAATTCATGATGAGGCGTGTAGAGAATTCGATAAATGGTGGCTTGAAATTAAAGAAAATCCTCACGAAGATAGTTTGAAAATTATTAATGAGAAACTACCAAAAACGTCACTTCTAGATGTCAAAATTGAAATTGCGTATAGAATTTTGAGAAATTGTAACTTCTGTGAGAGAAAATGTTATGTTGATAGATACGTCAAGAAAGGTGCATGCCTATTAGACTATAGGTCAAGAGTATCAACATATTTTCACCATCTTGGTGAAGAAGCTCCATTAGTACCATCAGGAACAATATTCTTCACAGGCTGCAACTTTAGATGTGTTTATTGTCAAAATTGGGATATTAGTCAAAATCCTGAAAATGGTATTGAAGTTAATGCTAAGCAATTAGCCATAATTCAGAAATGGCTTAGAGAAAATGATGCTAGAAACATTAACTGGGTTGGTGGTGAACCAACACCTAACATTCATGTAATTTTAGAATCAATAAGATACTTGACAGAATTGAAAGTCAATGTACCACAATTATGGAATAGCAACATGTACTTAACTTTAGATGGTATGAAACTCATATTACATGTAATAGACATCTGGCTACCTGATATGAAGTATGGTAATGATAAGTGTGCTCTTAAATACTCCATAGTGAGAAACTACTGGGAAGTAATTACTAGAAACATGAAAATGCTTGCAGAACGTAATGAGGATTGTATAATTAGGCACTTAGTACTTCCTGGACATATAGAGTGTTGTACTAAGCCTATACTTAAATGGATTGCAAGTAATTATCGTAAAGCTCTAGTCAACATTATGGATCAATATAGACCAGAATATCAAGTAGAATTTAAGAGAGAGAAGTGGAGAGATATTGCACGTAGAGTTACTAAGAGGGAAATGGAGGAAGCTTATAAATTTGCTACAGAACTAGATATCGCTTGGGAACCAGTAACTAAGTAACTTCCTATTAGAAGAGATCAATTAATGATTCTACATTTAAGCTTACTCTTAAAAGTTGTTAAAACTATGAGAGTGTTGTGGGAAAACTTTACCTCATTGGCCTTGGCATATATCCAACATATTTAACTCTACAGGGAGTAGAGGCTTTGAAGAGTTGTGATTTTGTCTTCCTTGAAGACTATACATCACCAACACCATCATGGTGTTTAGAGTACATTAAGAATGTTTCTGGAAAAAATGTAGTTAAAGTTTCTAGGAAAGATCTTGAAGATAATGAGGGTAGAATTATTTTTGAAAAGCTTGAAAAGGGATGTAAAGTTGCACTATTAGTTCCTGGAGATCCAGCAATAGCTACTACACATAATGTTTTAAGAATTGAGGCATGCAGAAGAGGTCATGAGGTCACAGTTATTCATGGTGTGAGCATATTATCTTCAGTAATCAGTCTAGTTGGTCTAAGCCCATACAGATTTGGACCAGCAGTAACAATTACATACCCAAGAATGAATGTATACTCACTAAGACCTTATGAAGTTGTAAAAGATAATCTTGAGAGAAATCTACATACATTACTACTTCTAGATGTTTCTGATGATGGTAAGTTCATGACCATTAGCGAAGCTTTAAAAATCTTAAGAGCACTTGAGGAGAAAATTAGAGGTAAAATATTTACTGAGGATAGAGTTATAATTGGTATTGCTAGAGTTGGTTTTCCAGATACTAAAGTTCATGTAGATACATTGACAGGTCTCGAGAATTATGATTTTGGAGAACCACCTCACGTAATGATCATACCTGCAAAGCTTCACTTTATAGAGTATGAAGTATTAGTACATGTTCATAAATGTAGTGATAAATTGTTGAGAGAACTATTGATGAAATAATCTATCAATTTCTCAATGTTGCAATTAACTAGTTGTAGAGTGATTAGCATGTAGGAGTTAGAATCGTCACATGAGAAGTTAATCACTAACTCGCAAGTATTTTCACTTAGGTCAAGTATGGGTATGATGTTGAACTTACAATTACTTAGAGACTTTAAATCTACTCTTAAATCTACTTCACGTATTTTAACTTGAAAACCTTGATTTTCAATTTCCTCAATTATCCTGTTAATAGCATTTACAATCTCTACTAAATTATCCATCCTACTCATGTAAACACCTAATAGCACCTTTACTACAAGTTACTTCACATACACGACACCCAATACATGTATTAGTGTCTATAGTTAATCTATGCTCACTAATCTTGATTGCAGGACAGTTAATCTTTAAGCAAATATTCAATACTTTTAATGTCGAAGTTTAGCACTATATTTTTAATATTTCTGTGCTCAGAGAGTTTGCTTAGAAGTGTAGACTCATAAGGAGAATAACATATAGTTACGAGTCTTGACTTTGCATTACCTACTTTCTGAAAATTTTCAACTAAATCCACGTTCTGAAGAACATCCTTATAGATGGTTACTCCATAGACCGTACCATACTGATAGTACTTTACTAGTCCATACATCACAGTCACTACATTACTTGTTACATAATCTGTTAAAGTGTCTAATCTTTCAACATCGTACCATACAGCATCTGTTAAAGTATTTCCTTTAATCTTACCATAATTTGAAGGATAGTTTGTTAAATTTTCATGCTCGATGATTATGGGTACCTCACCCTCTCTTACAGACTTGAGTATGCACCATTCAACGAGCTTTAAAGTGGGATCAAAATCACTTAATAAGTTTTTCAAAATTTCATTAAGACTATACTCAGATTGTGCTAGATTCTCCTTAACAACTCTGAATCCATAACTTTCAAGTTCCTTGCTTAGGAAGTCACTCCATTCAGACACTTTAATTTCGAGGTTGAACATTTCCTTAAGTTTATGTACTGGTAGAGGATGTTGGTAAAGTGAAGTAATGATGCGTAACTTACCATGATGTTTGCTAGTAATTAAGGGTATTTGTGAAGGTTGTATAAGCACTACATCTTCACCATCACTGATGGTGTAAATATGGTCCTCACTTCTCTTCAAGATTAAGTTGATAGGAACTTCAAGAGTTCTGACCTTATTAACTATATGCCATCTATATGGCTCTCTCCAATGCTTATTAAACACGCCTTCTCTACTAATTAATTCATAACTACTCAAAATTTCCTTTACATCGATATCTACATGTGGATCTACTCTTATAATGTAGGGTACTTCAAAAACTTCACTATACTCAATTCCTTCAATTATGCTCTTACTGAAAGTTTCACTACTCCATGGTTCTAAACATGGAATTTTGTAGTACTTACAGTGAGATCTAATATCTTCAGGATCTATAACTATGAGCACTATAGATCCTCTAATCTTGACGTGTCTTAACTTACTGATGAGATTGCTCATACTCCAATAATCTAAGATTGCGATTACTCTCAGAAAAGTTGAAGATAAGGCTTCACAATAATCTAGTAACTTATCAACTGAAACTCTCTCATAGCTTCTAATTACATCCTTACTTTCTACTCTCCTCATAATCCTACTCATGAACCATGAATCTACAAGTACTCTGGACTCTACTTTCTCGAATAGTTTTGAAATCACGATTAAGACTTTTTCTAAAATCTTAAACATCTTCATGATATTTCAAATTATCTAACTCACGAATGATTTAAGAATTCTCTCACAGTTAGTACTAAACGATATGAGAGAAGAAGTTGTTGAAGTTCCCTTAAGACCTATATCTAGAGATGAGATTAGAAGACTAGAGACAGCACTACTCTTAGCATCACTATTTACACAGGAATTTATTGAACTTTTAAGAAGTGGTGAAAGACTTACCTGGATAGACTCGCTCGCAACGGCTGCAGGTGCGTTAGCTAGAGAAAAAGCTGGAATGCCCATTAGAGAAATTGCTGAAGAGCTTGGAAAAACAGAAGCAACAATCAGAAAGCACTTAAAGGGTGAAACTAAAGCTGGACAAATCGTACTTAAGACTTATGAGAAGTTCGTAAAGGAAGGTGTAAGAATTGAATTACCAACCCTTCCCACACAGTCAGTAGAGGATGTTGAGAGATTTAAACAAGAACTTGAGGAAGCTAAAAGAAGAATTGAAGAGATGAAGAGAGAATTAAGCCGCTGTGAAGAGTTAAGGAGAAAATTTGAAGAACTGAAGAAATTCACCTTCTTCAGGAAGTATAGAGCAGGTTGAGTATATTATTTCAACATCTCTCAACTGATGAATAACATTCTCAACTAAGCTAGACTGAACACTAACGTACCAATTAACTTTATCTAGTCTTTTCAATGATAACTTAATAGAGGGGTCTCTGGGTATAGCTCCACTTGATGAGCATGGGGCATCTATGAGTACTTTACTAAATCTATTCTTCAATCTCAACTTTCTAGAATCGGCAAGTACGTAATCAATTTTTGAAGAATCCACTCCATATCTTTTCATAAGCTTCATCATGTTTAGTAGTCTTGGTTTAGAGATATCAACAGCACAAATCTTAGCTTTATTTTCAACTAACTGCATAATTAATGAAGTTTTACCTCCAGGCGCTGCACATAAGTCTAAGATGTGGTCATGAGGTTCAGGTCTTAGTGAGAGTACAGTCATTATTGAAGCTTTATCTTGAATAATTATGAAACCCCTCTTAATTAATGACACGTGATGTATAGGCCTTTTAGCTTCAGTAACTAGACCTAAGAATGGTACTTCCTTGTTAAGTTCAATAACTACACCTTCATCTTCAAGTGCTTTAACTGCCTTATCAATATCTATCTTCAAAGTATTTATTCTAAGCCAAATATACTCACTATTCATAGCTCTTAAAAGTTCTTCAAGTTCTCTAATGTCAAGTAGTTCTGAAAGTTTTTTAACAAATTCTTCAGGATAAGAGTACTTAATAGATAAGTATTTGACATAGTTTATGCTCTTCAATTCTTCAATAATTACGTCAACATCACTTAACTTTATCCTCCTCTTCTTCAAAACTCTATCTACAAATTTGTGTACAAGATTTCTTCTTCTGAAGTAATTTGATCCATAAATTAAGATCCATGTTTTAACTATAGCCTTATTACTTTCAGAATTTAGTAATTTCCTAGCAAGAAATTTCAATTGATAATAGTTACGTAATACGCTACTGCAAACATCATAATACACTTTAAATGATTCTCTAAATCTCCAACTATGTTTAACTTTCTGAAAAGCTTTATCGATAGATATTGAATACTTATCAACAATGTAGAGTACTCTAGATACATAGTTAATAATATCATTAAGATCAAGCTTAGACATTCAAAGCATTATAAGGTAAGAGTTATAAAAACCGTAAATTCATGCTCAATACGTGAGTGAAATTGATGTTGAGAGTAGGGCGAGAGAAATAGTCATTAAGTTGAGAAATTTTGAGACTGAACTCTTAAAAGGCAGTATCGATGTTAAACTCGTTAAAGCCAGATTGAAAGATATTGTTAAGGAGGCTAGAGACTACGGTCTTGACAAAGCATACATTTCAATTATTAGAAGAATAAAAACTTTAATAGACAGATTAGAAAGGAGAAGAAAGGGGTAGATCATGGTTAATTGTCGTAGATGGGAGAACCTATATAGCAAGGCTTTAAGTGATGGTAATAACGAGAAAGCACTCGAATTTAAGGAAAAACTTGTAGAGTGTATCGTATATTCAATAAGCTCACTACTTGCTGAGAAGAATTTACGTAAAGTCAATGAGCTTATGGAGTACGGTATGGAAGTTTCTAGAAAATATAATATTCCAGAACTTGAATTTCACTTAAAACTTGCACAGAAAGAAATAGAGAGAATATTAAAGCTCAGAGGAAAAATTAGAGAAGATAAGTCATAACCTGAGAATGCAACTCACAACCAATGTTAACAAGATCTTCAACATAACATTCTACGAAAGAGACAAGCTTCTCTA
>NJDF01000058.1 GCA_002254895.1 Thermoprotei archaeon ex4572_64 | reverse complement strand
TAATGGTGTTGATTTTTCATCATTATTGATAGTAACAATAAAGTTCTCGGAGTTCTCTCTGAACATGATATAATTAATGCACTAGCTAACAATATAGATATTGCTAAAGCCAAGATCAGCAAGATCATGAAGACTCACATCATTAAGATTAGAGAAAATGAAAGTGCAATTAAAGCATAATCACTAATGCTTAAACACAATATTCGTCACTTAGCCGTAGTCAATGATAGAGATGAGCTTGTTAGTGTTCTCTCAATACGTGATCTAATGACAACCAGTAATCTGTGCTTAGAAAAGTTGAATATGTAAAACTCGAGGAACTTGATGAATGGTGGTTTGGGTAAGTTCATGCACTCACCTATTAACTATGGACTATAAAGACAGGGATAGATTTACTATTAAGGAGTTATATTTAATAACTTTAAACTAAAGTTTGAAGATTGAAAATGATATTTATAATTTTGAAGTTTCTCAAAACCTTAAAGCCACTTCTAAGAAAGAGAGGATTCATAGTATTTACAATTTTTCTCTTAACAGTACTCTTCTTTACGTATTTGTTCAGCACAATAGAACATACAGATTACTTCACATCCCTGTACTGGACTATAATCACTATGGCTACGATCGGTTATGGAGATGTTGTGCCAAATACATATACTGGTAAGATATTAGCAATGATAGTAGCTTTTACGGGTATAGCTATCTACACACTCTTTATCTCATTACTTGCTGAGAGAGTTGCAAGTATAAATATTAAGAAATTTCTAGGACTACTCTCAGTGAATCTTAAGAATCACATAATTCTAGTTGGTTGGAATGAGACTTCGAAAGAAGCAATTAGAGAATTGAAAATTGGTAAGCCAGAGAGTAAAATCGTCGTTATCGTACCTCACGATGTTAGAGAACCTCTACTTAGTGATTTACATGTAATTGTTGGTGATGTACTATCTGAAGAAACTTTAAGAAGAGCAAGTGTTGATCATGCAAGTCACGTGATTATAACACTTGATGATGACTCAAAGACCGTTCTCTTAACATTACTAATCAGAAAATTAAACAGAAATGTAAAGATAATAGCCGAAGCATTAAGTTTTAAGAATGTAGATTTCATAAAGTCAGCAGGTGCTGATAAAGTAATACTTTCTAAAGGATTGTGTGCGACGCTATAATGATAGGTCTTGTGAGGAACGGTAAGGTGATTATAAATCCACAAGCAAATCTAAAGATACGTGAAGATGATAAGATATTAATAATTGAAAAAACTAGAAGACATAGTTATAGAGATTAATTGGAGAAAAATTATTTTTAAATCCTTAACAGTAATCTTCCTAACCACCTTTGAGAGACCCGAAATGGGTCTCTATGATAAGGGTGACTTGTCCCCCGCAATACATTTATTACCTACTGATTAACTCATGAACATTACATACATTAACTAATCTTGAAGCCTTCTCTTGAAGTTTAGAATCTTCAGTCACAAGCGTTAGATTGTAATTCTTAGTCAAAACTATATATGAAGCATCATAAAATGTTAATCCTAATCTTAATGAAACATCAAGTATTTGACTTTCTAAACCACGAATATCAAGTACATTTACATAATTAGTAATACGTCTAAGTACATCGAGCATTAGCTTACCATCATCTTCACCTAGCTTCTTATCTACATAAACTTCACTCCAAATGATATTTCCCAACTCATACAGTGATAACACATTAATGTATTGGCCATATAGCAGTTCAACTTTACCCAACTTTAATGTTAATAATATTGAAGAGGTTTCGAAAAGATAATTCATAACTTGATCACTTCTTCTCTATCCTTTCTAACCTTATGCACAATTTCTTCAATACTCAACTTATCAAGTACTTGACTCAACATTTTAACATCTTTTTTCAATTTCTCAAGCCTTCTCCTCTTAACCTCCTCTTCAAGAGCCTTTCTAAGAAATTCAAAAATATTAATACCAAGCTCTTCAGCTTCTCTCTTCAGCTCTTCAGGAACTTTAGTAGATACAGTAACCAATCTACCCATACAACAACTCTTTGAAAATACCTAACTATAAACCTAACTTCAAATAATTAACAACTTAGTAAAGAGACTAGGCCGGAAGTATCTTATAAAACTTTCTAACAAAATAGTATGTAGAGGTCTACATGAATAAAACAACAAACAAAATAGAATTACTCAGAAAATACTGCACAAGTAAGTTAGAGAATGAGGTTTTGAATAGGTTTTCAACTCTTGAAGACATGATTAAAGAATTGAAAATGAGGTACGAAGCTGATATTAGAGCTGAATGGCATGTACAGAAAATGAGAAATGGAACTACTGTTGCTTATGAGCTTAGAATATACTTTATATCACCTAAAGCAACTTCTACACAAATAGCTAATGAAACTGTTGAGAAATTGAGAAGACTAGGTTATGGGGCATGTAGAAGACCAAAAGATACTTTTGTAACTGTAAGAAAAGGTAAAGAAGAACTAGCAATAATATTTCATAAACTTGGAATATTGAAAGAACTAATACCTAAAAATGCTCCAGAAAAAGTAAAACAAAACATAGAGAAAGAATTGAAGAAATTTGAACAAGGAGTAACAATATATGAAGTACCTGAAGAAGAATTGTATGAATTCTACAATCAATTAGTAGAGTATATAAATGATAGATTTCAAAAACTAGCACAAGAATATAAAAACGAAGAAAAAGCACTTAAAGAAATTAAGAAAGAATTTCAAAACACATACATAAAACTATCATTAACAATAAATGAAATAAGAAAAAGAATACAAGAAAATGAAGACTACATAACCTGGCTAACAATCTGTGATGCTGTTATAAGTATGATTGTTGATGATAATGTGGACTTACTAGTATACGGATCTACAACTCATGAATTACCAACAATAGTAACTAAAACTTTAGGTTTTATCAAGTTATCAATAACAGGAAAAGACAATAAATCAGAAAAACTACACGTGGTAGTAACGTGTAGCAATTATATAGCTAAAGAACTCTTTAATCAAGAAATACCAGAAATAGATAATATATTGAGAAAGGTAAGAGATATACTAAATACAGCGAAAAGTGTACTAGTACATTACTTAAAGGCACTTAAAATAGAATTAGAAGAGAACACTAAAATAAGTGAAGTCAATAAGATTTTGAAAGAACTATACACAAGCAATAGAATAACATTTGAAGAATTAAAAGAATTAGCAGAAATGTATAAAGGAACGATAGCACAATACGTTAAGGAACCTATAAGAGCTCTTGCAGGAGAAATAGATGGAGATGGATTTGTAGAAAAAAGAGGAGAGAATGATTATGGAGTAGGAATATCATTTGCACCATACACGGTAAAAGGATTTGCAACATTACTCCTACTGAAGTATCTTGAAGCTAGGAAATTACTTATGATCAATGACTTTAGTGAAGCTGGATTGAGTATTAAAGTATGGTTATTACCCAATACTAGAAAAGATTTAATTAATTTTATGAACCATCCTGAGAGGTTAAATAGGATGGAACTCCTAAGTAAAAAGTCAACAATAAACATGATCTTGAAATCAATAGTAGACATTTCTAATGTCATAACGGCCGTTAAGGATATGCTTAATCTTCTAAATCGTTATGGGATTGACATTAGAGGAGAATTGAAGATCTGGCATGATAGAGGTTCGAGAACTTTGAAACTTTGCTTAAGCTTGATAAGAAGAAAAGGTGACATTGATGTTAGACTAATAGATGTGGCTGATAAAGTAGTTGAAGTACTTAAGAGGCATGGATTAAGTGCTAGAAGACATTCGAAATCAGCAATCATAGAAATAAGTAAAGGGAAAATTGAATTAGCATACATACTATCAAAACTAAATCTGTTAGAAGGTACAAAAGAACAGCTAAAAAGGTATGGATTAACTAAGTATTACTAAATTTTAAACAAGCATGATTGATATCAAATCCTTCTTTCAGAGAATTTTTAGTCTTCATTATCATCTCAGTCTTACTACATAGAGTCTTGAAGAAGAATCTTAGTACTAAAAAGCAGCAGTTACCACTCATCAAATCAATAGATCAGTGTTGTTGTATCATCATACTTGAAGCATTATTCCTAATTTGACTCGAGAACATATATGACTATTAAGTAGTAAAGTTTTGCTACAAGTCCATTAAGAAGATTAAAGAGCTAGTATAAAAGGAGGAATTACAGAAAGTATTAGATAAGAAAAGACATCAAGAAAGTAACCTTATCCTCTTATTTCACATTTAGACTGAATCTAGTCAAAGAATCTCAAGAAAAAATTGAAACATTACATTTATCGGCAGAATTGAAGTAAGATCACGAATGAAGTTATGAAAATTATTGAAGATTCACAAAGTATAGTGAAGCTAAGTTGAGTGGTATTTGAGCAAATGTATACATAATATAAAGACCTCATGTTAAGGCAGTATGGTATAGTGATGAATGTCACAAAGATGGTAATATTTTCATATGTATTACGTATTACACTCTGCGACCCCTCCTTCCGCCCGGGGGCCTAATGGTGTTGTGGGGTATTGGTGTTACGTCTTCGATTCTTCCTATTATTAGTCCTGCTCTTGCTAGTGCTCTTATGGCTGCTGCTGCTCCTGGTCCTGGTGTTTTTGGTCCGTATCCTCCTGGTGCTCTTACCTTTATGTGTATGGCGTTTATTCCTCTTGCCATGGCTAGTTGTGCTGCTTTGTATGCTGCCATCATGGCCGCGTAGGGGCTTGGTTTGTCTCGGTCTGCCTTAACTACTTGTCCACCGCTTACTCTTGCAACTGTTTCTGAACCTGTTAAGTCTGTAATGATTATTATGGTGTTGTTGTAGCTTGAGTATATGTATGCAACACCCCATCTTAACTTTTTACCAAGAAAGGTTGTCTGAACTGGCTTAATTTCAGGTCTAGTTTCTACTTTCTCCTCAACCTTAACTTCACTATTTTCACTCATTGAAAATGCGGTGAAGAACTTACTCAAAAAGCTTACTTTCTCATTCTTGAAGTAATGCTCATGATCTTCTCAGCACTACCTCTTAAATCTTCAATGATCTTAACTAACTCTTCCGGTCTTATAGATATTATGATGAGATTTGCAAAAATTTTAGCTAATTCTTCACTAGATTTAATTTTAATCATAGATAAGGCTGAGGTAGGTATTGGAGGTATAGGTAAAACTCTACTGAGAAATTCAAGAATAGTTTGAACAAATTTCTCTGGCTTTTCAAAACTGAGCATAAAGACTTTAGTTAATACCTTCTCTAACTCCATCTTTAACTCCTCAACATCACTACTCATGATTACTAAGTCTTTTTCAGAGTTTTAAAAATAAACTCTCACTAAAACTCATAATGAGAACTCGACATGAAATTCTAGAAATTGAACCTATAATTGAGGTCATTATTGTTAGTGATTCTAGATTCATCAAAATTTTGAAAGAAAGTGTTTACGATGTTGGTGAAAGTGGCGAGTACGTGTATAGGTATTTCAAGGAGAAGAACTTCAAAATCTACTACCCCATAATTATACCAAACTCTAAGAGTATTATCAAATCAACAATTAAGTACCTAATAAGGAGGTTGAATGTGAATACCGTAATCACTATAGGTGGTACAGGAATTTCTAAGAAAGATAAGACAGTAGATGCTGTTTTAGAACTTAGTGAGAAGATTGTTGAAGGATTTGGAGAACTTTTTAGAAGATATAGTGAGGAAGAACTTGGCCCTCACACGATACTTTCAAGAGCATGTGCGGTAGTTTATAGAAGAGCTATAATTTTCGCATTGCCTGGAAGTTTGAATGCCGTTAAGATTGGCGTTGAAAGAATAATAGAACCTACACTTAAACATGTACTTTCAGAGATTTATCGCTAAAGTTTTCTTATCTCAATCTTCACATTACTTTCATTAACATCAATAATTGCATAATTTCCATAACGTAAGGGTCCTGATACTTATCTTCTCACTTCTTAAAACTTTACTTAAAGTTCCTTCCAGTATATTCTCTAACTCATCTTCAGAAAACTCTAAAGGTGTGTTGAATGGTGTGAACACTGAACCTCCAAGACCGATAAATATGTATTTATCATACTTGAAGTAACTTCCATGGAGATTTATAGTATTCTCCTCACTAGGAATATCTAGTGCTTCTCTTGGATCACAATTTCCAGGAACATAGAGCACCCTCACATTCAATTTCCTAAACTTCTCAAGTACTCTTAGATACCTATCTAAATCTTCACCACATTCAACGAAATCTCCTGAAATGATTATTAAATCACTATTAACTCCTTTAAGTAGTTCTAACTTACCTGTATAACTGTGAATATCTGTTACATGTATTATCTTCACAAATCTTCAATATGCTGTGAAATATTTAAACAATTATCTCCATAAATATTAGGTATTGTTTTGAAGTACGATTTAAATATTGTTGGAAGTATTTAGTAAATCATGTCTGAGTTTAAGGAGGAAACTAGGAATGAGATCGAGGAGAAATTTGAAGAAACTGAAGGTATAGAAAAACAGGAAGAGATCATTGAAGAAATTTCAGAAACAGTTACTGAAGAAGTTGAGGAAAAGATCTTCAAATTAATGTTTCCAAAAGGTAAAGATGTTAGATACGTATTCACAGCACTAGCATCGCTACTTCATGAAGCTAACTTAGTAATTTCACCTGAAGGCTTAAAATTAAAGTCAATAGACCCTTCAAAAGTTTCTCTCATAGTTCTAGAAATACCAAGTACGAATCTTGAAGAATTTCAAGTACCACATGAAGTTAAAGTTGGCTTAATCTTTGACCTAATAAAGAATGTTGCTAAAAGGATGAAGGCTAGAGAGAAGGTAGAGTTCATAATTGACGGAGTGAAAAATAGATTCTACATAACCATATATAGTAAGAAAGGTAGAGAAGGCGGTATTTATAGAAAGTTCGGCTTTCCCATAATAAGTATCGCTGAAGAGGAAATTCCAGAACCAAGCTTAACATATCCTGTAAGAATTAAGATGAACATAGACACCTTTACAGACTTAGTAGCAGCTGCTGACGAGATTTCAGATTCAATATCACTCATAGCGAAGCCAGATTCTCTAACAATTCGTGCAGTAGGTGAGGGTGGAAGAATGCTTGAAGCAGAGTACTCCAGAGATGATGAGGTCTTTTATGAATTTGATGTTGATGAGGCATGCGAAGCAACGTATGCAAGTGAAATGATATTAGACTTTACAAGACCTATGAAGCAGATTAGTGAGACAGTAACTATTGAATTTTCAAGTAATAAACCATTAAGACTAACCTACGAGTTCTCCATAGGTAAAGTGCTATTCATGTTAGCACCAAGAGTAGTTTAAAAGTTTTTAAGGAAGAGTTTCTTCGTAATTATAGGTGAGTAGAAGAATCATAATAGTGACAGGTAAAGGTGGAGTTGGTAAGAGTGTTATATCGTTAGCTACAGCTTTAAAACTTCTAGAACATGACTATAAGGTGGTACTTGTCAGTAGTGATCCTGCACATACAGTTCTGAACTATATTGAAGTTAAGTCAAAGAGTGATGATGTGCTAAATGTATGTAGAAATTTTGATTTAATCTGCATAGATCCTGTTCTTGAAGTTATGAGAAAGTTTAAAGCACTTTCAGAATACATGCTTAACTGGTTCAGAAGTAGAGGTGTTGATGAAGCTTTAGCATACGAGCTTGCTATGCTTCCCTCAGTCACAGAATCTATGGGTCTCTTAAAAGCTTTAGAACTTTACGAAAATCCAAATTATGATGTAGTAATTCTCGACACAGTACCTTCAGGTGAAGCATTAAGGTTACTATATCTACCTAGAATTGTTAGTTCAGTCCATAAGAGATTAATAAGAGCTAGTTTTACTATTACGAAAACTGCAAGTAAATTCTTATCACTATTTGTAGGTTGTGGCGAGTACTTTAATAGAATGATTAGTGAAGAGGAAGGTTTCTTTAACGTTCTTGAGAAACTTTCTCAAATAATTGAGAAACCTGAAGTGACGAGTGTTAGAGTCATTGCAAATCCAGATGCCTCAAGTATAGATGTTGCTATTAGAAGTGTAGGTTATGCACAAACTTTCGGATTAAATGTTGACTTAGCAGTTCTCAACAAGTACATACCCAGAGAGAAAAGTACAGAATTACTAGATACTTGGATTAAAAATCAAGAAACATATCTCAAACAACTTGAAAGCAGTATACACCCCATACCTATAAAGGTACTACCTCTCTTCAATGAAGAACTTAGAGGAATTGAGAAACTAAGACTTGCAGGTAACATCATCTACGGTGATGAGGATCCTGCAAAAGTGTTCTACACAGGTAAAGTCATGAATATTAAACGTTTAGGTGCTGAGTACGTTGTTGAATTTTCACTTCCAAGCGATATTACAGACTGTCTAGACATTATTAAGCAGGGTGATGAGTTAATAATTACATTAAGATCAAGTATTGGTCTTATTGAGAAGATACTACCACTCCCCGTTATGCTTAGAACGGCAACGCCAGTAAGAGCAGAATTTGAGAGAGGTAAACTCATAATATACTTCACGAGATAGTCAGCTCGTCTCTTCCCCAATCATCAATCATTACATCAACCCCACATCATCTACAGTAAGACTCAAGTTAATATTTTTAAAGTTAAGTTTAGAAACTATAAGTCCAAAGTATAGGGTGAAGCTGTGAGTAATAGAAAATTTAGGAAGGTAGGTGTAGGAGGTACTTTCGAGATAATACATTCAGGTCACATTAAGTTAATAAGTACAGCATTGAGCCTTGGTGATGAGGTTATCTTTGGAATTACAAGCGACGACTTTGCCTCTAAGTATAAGAACTATAAAGTAAAGCCATTAAGAGTACGCACCCTTAATCTTAAATCTATAATTCATCAAATAGATAGTGAAGCTAAATACAGTATAGAAATTCTAAACAATCCTTATGGTTCTGCTATTAAAGTTAGTGAGACTTCATTCATGAAATACTCAACCAAGTACATACTTAACAATCTTCTCATTCTCATATAATTACTTAAAGTTCCCTCTAAGCTCAGACCTATGCCTATTTTTTCAAGCTCATTCCTAGCATATTTTAAATATATTTCAGTATTGAAAGTTGATGTCATGATGTGTCTTAAAATGTTCATACTTAACCTTAAAGTCTTCTCAACATGTTGAGGTTCTACATTACTTTCATTATCATTACTTGAATGATAAACATCCCAATAATGATCAATACTTGAAATCGTGATGGTGGGTACTCCCATGATCTCAAAATTTAGAGAATCAAAGTAGGGTATGAGCTCTCTAATATTTACATCTAACATGTCTGGAAGTTGCATCTTAACATCACTTGTCGTGTACACTATGGGTCTCCTACCAATTACATCAAGATTAAGAACATATTCAATATGCTCTACTTCATTACCTAACCACTTAACGTACATTTGAGAACCATAAGCCCAATATAATGTTGAATATTTAGGACTACCTAACTCTTCAGCCGTGAAAAGTATTAACTTTATGTTCTTTCTACATTTGTCACTCCTATACCACTTAATGACTTCTCTAAAAAGCTCTATGGAAAGTCCAACACCTAAACAATTATCTGAAAATCCACATAACCAATGATCATAATGTGCTGAGATTACGATAGTTTTTTCACTTCTATTTTCAAGATTCACAATAATGTTGTAACTAGTACTTAGTTTCATCTCTACATCGCTATGAATTTCTATCTCGTCATTTAGGTAATATTTTTTCAATTTTTCACCATAATTTTTAGGTACTGAAATTACAGGTATACTTAATGGTGTTGAACTTGACCATGTATAGTCTTCCCTTGAGGTAATTACAATTCTTCTAAAAGTCTCTGGATAAGGATCAGTAAAGATTAATCCTAGAGCGCCATTTTTAAAAGCTCTAATATATATGAACTTTGCATCATCCAGATCTTCAGGAAAAGGTGTTATCAAGATCTTACCTGAACAATTATTTAAATCATCTGTTAACTTAGCTTTAACTAATCCTCCACAAGTTAATGGTAAACTTAATGCTTTGAACGATTCATCTCTAGTATTGATTATTGTGTACTTATCTTTCCAATGAAGTACTTCTAGAGGCATTAAGTGATAAGTTAGTTCTGGATAATCAATTTGGGAAAGTATGTATTGAATGAATTTCTTCTCAAAAGTATGACCTGCTATGAAGTCGTGAATTTTTGAACATTCTCTAGCAATTTCAATACATAATCTTCTCATACAGTTAACTACTTAACTAGACCTTTATAATAAGACTTATGATTTTAAGATTGTTAAGATTTCTGATAAGTCTATGCGTAATGTTAATAATTCTATACCTGATCTCTAGAAGGGTTGAGAGGAATGAATTAATGTTTAGAATTTTTAAGAAAATTTTGAAGAAGATATAAAAATTTAGAGACGGTCTCATAGTCTTTCCTCTTTCTAATTTTAACTATAGTACTCTTAATCCATGGATATCGATTTATCAAATATCTTGAAAGTATGTTTATCAATGTCATTCCTTCACTATTCAAATAACCTTTAGAATAGTACATGGAGTATGGATTTTCAAGATCCTGAATTATTTTAAAGATGAATTTAAGATCAGAACCCGAGTCCTCGTCACTTCTCAGAGGCCTGTTCTTACTCTTCATCGTCACTTTTCTAAATTTAACTGGAAATTTATTAAGTTAGCTAAAATGGTACACAAGATAGAGATAAGAAAGAACAAAGTCCATCCAATACTTGCTAAAATACTATGTATTGGCAACTGCACAATAGATTACATACTCGAAATTAACCATCAATTATGGAGTTTAGGTGTTGAATTTGTAGTTCTTGAAGGAAATCTTATACTAAATAACGTTAAAATACTTGGTAAAGGTCAAAATAGTATCGTCGTTAAGTGTAAGTTAATTAATAGTGATGACGTGTATGTGTGCAAAATTAAGAGATACGATTCACCTAGAAGTGACTTATTGAGAGAGGCTTCAATATTAAGATTTATTAATGATTTTGGAATTGGGCCAAAAA
>NJDF01000057.1 GCA_002254895.1 Thermoprotei archaeon ex4572_64 | reverse complement strand
ACTTCTGAGTTGCTTTCTTCTTTTCTAGTGGTGTTACTTCAATACCAGCCTTAACTTTCTTCCAGTTACGACTTTTAAAACCATTTGCTATCTTCTTAGCTAATCTCTTAGCATCAAACTTAGGGAAATGTTCTCCCACTAAAGTAGTTACACTCTTTAACTTAGTTCTACCAACGTAATAAGTGTGAGTACCCTTAAAGAAACGTAATCTACTACTGTAATCCTTCTGTATTACTTTCCATACCATTCTTTACCTATTATGTACTGGTTCATTAATCTTTTCTTATCCGCCCATGTATCTAATTGTCTTACTTTATTCTTAAGGATAGCCTTAGCTTCCTTTTCACCAATCTTGTTAATTAACTGTTCAATGAGTGTTGGATATTCTCTGGCAAAAGCATAGTACTCCTTATTAGCTTCTATCAACGTAGTAACCCAAGCATCAAACTCTTCTTGAGTGTTTGAGTAAGCGTCAACTACTTTTAATATACGAGTGAATGCTAATGAATGTCTACCTTTGAAAGGGTTATTCTTTACCTTATAGTAGTGTAAAGAATTACTTAAGTTCTGTTTATAATAAGCAAAAGTTCTTATAATATCTTCATAAATACCTTTGTTTCTTTTGACAGTATTCTCTACATTAACAGTTGCAGCTGATTCAAAGTTTTCTTCGTATCTACCATAGAATCTTAAAGGTAAAAATCTATCCTGTACTGCTCCCTTAGCTACGTTGTCAAAGAAGTCTTCTGCATCTTTGTATGTATCTATATCATTAAAAAATAACGATATACTTAAGTTACCTATGTCAAGAAACTCCCCTACATTACCATTAGCTCTACTTCTCTTTGTAATCTTCTCTTTTAAAGCTCCTGCACTAAGTAAGAACTGTTCAATATTTCTCCACTCCGCCTTACCAATATCAACTACTTCATTAACTGCTAACCAAGATACATAAGATAAGTATTCTAACTTAGCAACTGTTGGGTTTTCAATAGTTGTTGCACTGCCGAATAAACTACCACATATTTCTACAATAGAGTCTTTCCCACAATTATGCGTTATAAATATATTATCGTTACGTCTAAGTACTAAATAACTACTTGGTACAGTAAAGCTATACTTATAACCATCTGGATTGTTCACTAACTCTATCTTATGGTTACCTTGACTGTTAGACATTGAAAAGGAGTCTTTCGTTGATTTAGTTAAAGTGTACTCAACAGTATCTCTACTTTCACGATAATAAGTATTTATGTTAGCAGTGAATCCACAATTTGTCAATGCATACTGTATAAAATCCATACTCTGTTTATTTGAGCTGAAAAACTGGTTACCACTACCGTCCCAATGAAATACTTCATCACAAATAATCTCAAGTTGCTCTTCTGAACATTCCCAAAACTGTGAATAATCTTTAGCGACTAAAGGAGCATCAAATTTAAACCTAGTATAACCATCTTTATAAATAGCTTTTACGTACTTAATACCCATCTTAATTAATAGTGTTTCTAACCTTTCTACTTTTACAGCTTTCTTAAATTGGAGTTGTACTTTATTAGGGTTATGTACTCTCTTCAAGTAATGCCCGTCAGCTATTATTGCAACCATTAACCTTATTTCATCTTCAGTTAAGTTTATACCTTCTCTTGCTATTTTGAAAGTTGTTAATTGTTTTCTTGTAGCTACCCCTGTCTTTGACTTATTGTGTCTTTCAACAAAATCCTTTGTATTTTCATCCACTAAATCTCCATTGTCTTTTCTAAATAACAAAGTATGGTCATCACTAAACATCTGATTACTAAACTTAGTTTTAAAGTTATACATTTCTTTACATGGATATTTAATGTATTTTGAAGGTGTTACAAAATTAGTGTAACCTGTCTCTTTATTGTATTGTAATACTTTATCAGTATCTTCGTACTCATTTATTTTCTTCCAACCAGTAGGTGTTAAATACTCAGTCTCAGCGTCAACACAACCAGGATTCGTACATACTCTAAAGTTAGTCCTGTCTAACATACTACTTAAACCTAACATAGTCATTAACTTTTGGTGTTTAGGGTTTGAATGTTTCATGGAACATAGTTTATTAACAAGTTCTCGCATAGTCATCTTACGTTCACTCTTAAGCTTTGCTGACTTGAACTTCTTTATCAAAAAGTAACCAACTCCATTACTGAATACCTTAACTTTTCTTGTAACTACTATTGGTAAATCTTCACTTAAATTAACAGCACGAAAACCATCATCACCATCTGGAATCTTACTTGGCAAGATATACTTAATGTTATCTTTAACAAGTGGGTATCCAGGTATAGATATATCTTGTTTAGTACCGTCTGCATCAGCTATACTTTTGAATAATGTCTCTGCATCTGTAATATGAGCTGTTGTTATTAAGTTACGATAAAAATACTCTTGGAACTTCTCAACAAACTGATAATAAAGTAAATTAGAGTTGATAACATCTTCTTTCATAGTTCATATACCTCTTCGTCTCTTTCTACTTCTTGCATCTTAGCCTTTTGGACTAACTTAGCTTGAGCAACTTCTTTCTTTGCTTCTTCTTTCTTTGCCTGTGTTACTTTTCTTGCTGCATAAGTATCTTTTGTTTCCCTTGTAAATTTTGATACTATCTCTGGGTTTCCAGCTGTACCGTCTTCTTTAATCGGTATTCGATAGTTAATTATTGACTGCATATTTATATATTTCATTTTCTTCCTCCTAATAAATATAAGACGGCGACATTTTTTACAAGAGTACGTACCTCTAACCCTTAGGGAAGTCCTTCTAACACCGTTGGACTCTAAGCACATGACTGAAATTGAATCAGCACCACCGATATTTCAAAAGGTATTCTTCTTAAAATACATGTGCATAAAACTGTGGGAATTGTTGGACTTTAACCAACATTAAATAACCTTACAGCGATTATAGTTATTAACTCCCATAAAATGGAGTCAGGATTTTCACCCGACAGTCATAGCGATTCCCTCTATGTCATGATTCGCTTGATGTAGCGACACTACTTAAGCACTTGCCCGACACAACCAAAACAAAACATTCTTCCTTTTCGCGGTTTAATACCATTTCAACACGTTTAGTATTTTTTTCTACTCTTAGTTTGCAAGAGTTTGGTTGCTTTACTTGAATTAGCTTAACCTGTTACAAGTGTCGTTTAGCAGCTAAAATAAAAAAAAAATAGACCTATTTAATCAGTGTGAATATTCACACTACAATAGGTCAAAGGTGTTCGATTATAATAAATCGAAGCTTAGCTTCTTATAAAAAGTCCCTTTCGTTACTGGATTCTCAGTTAAAGTTGATGTAATCTTAACACTGTCTCCAATACCACCACATTCTTTATAGATTTCATGAGGTTTCTCATCTAAGAAGAATGACACTTCTTCATCAAGGTATTTAACACCAACAATATAAGAAGTACCTCCGAACTGGTTAGGGAAACCTTTACCTTCTGCAAATATTTTCTCCACAACCACGAAATTTCCATTTTCTAATCCTTTGCTTTATAGTCGCTGGACTTTTTGTAATGTTTTTAAATGAGCAAATTCTACAGCTCTATCAAAAAGTAATTGGTTCTCATTTATAAGTCTTTCTATATTGTCATCTGATAACTCCACATCAGTAGCAATGATACTTGTCTCAGCTGTAACTGATTTACTCAGTTCTGAGAACTTAATCTTTATATCACATTTCATCTTTAGTTCTCCATACAACTTCAAAACCACTCGGTGTTTTACCAATGTAGTATTTATAGCCATTAGTAAAATTATACTTTAATTGTTCTAAATCAATTTGATAACCATTAAAATACTCTTCATTTACTTCCCATTTACCTGTAGTTCCAATGCATTCCCATGACTTGTACTCTTCACTGATGTACTCAAATTCTTCTACGGTTACATAATCACAATGACCCTCTCCGTCTTTTACAAAGTAATCTCCATCTTCATCTATATCTTTAATTACTGTTACAGTATCACCATCAAAAAAATCTGATGACATGTCATTAGTTATTCTTAATTTATCCCCTACTTCATATGTTATAATTTCTTTCATTTCTTTTTTCATTTTTTCTTCTCCTCTATCTGTAAATTATTAAATTCTCTTATTAACTGTTCAAACTCATCAAGTAATCTGACAAGTGTATGCTTTCCTTTAATGATAGAGCTAAGTGTTATCTCCTTACCTCCCTTCTCTTTTAGTTCCATACTTTTACCTCTTCTTTACCAGTTATCTTATTGTATTCTTTCTCAATATCAAAGTGATGCTTACCTCTAATGTCTTTTCTGAATTTATCTTCAGTAGGGTTTAAGTCTACATACATTCTGTATTCTTCTAACTTATTTATAGTACTTCTAACCTTTCTGAATGTTTTTATACAATAATCATTCTCAATTTTAGCTATGTTACGTAAGACAATTCTCATAGCGTCTGGAATTATCTCCTTACCACTATGAAAATACATATTTTGTAATATAATATTAAGATACCAAATTTTAGTATCTTGTATGTAATCATCTTCATCTCGTAACCTATCATACTCTGGATAAGTAAGTGTTACATCTTTAGCCAAATCAAAGAGGTATCGACTGCATACGTTACAAAGGATAGCTCCATCACTTGTGTGAGTAAAAGAGTAACTAAGTACTTTCAACCCACAATGTTTACAACTGCTCATAGTCTCACCTGTTCTCTACATTTCATTTCGTTCACTCCCAAAAAAGAACATAAATGAATCTTACTCCTTTTTCTGTGTTAGTTACATGTGTCTGTGTAAACTTAACTCTTTGGTTATCTTCTAAGTTCTCTTCAAAGGATTTAACTAACAAGTCAATTCCTTCTGCTGTTGTACCCATTAATGTTTTTATTCTCATTCTTTACCTCTTAATCTAAGATTAATAGTTTATAACTAAGTAATCTCTTTGTATGATGATTTAACTCATCTGCATCCATTGTACCAACTGCTCTATACACCTCAGTGTTACCTATTTTATATAAAGTAGTCGGTACTCCCATAACGTTATGGTCTTGTGCCACCTTTGGTTCTTCTGTTATATCTACCTTTCTAAAGTTCATCATTCCAGAATATACTTCTGCTACTTCCTCTACAATAGGAAAATACTTCTTACAGGGTTGACAGGTTGGGCTAGAGAAGTAAAGCATCTCTAGTCTATCTTCTAACTTATCCTTCTGTTCTTTCTTACTATCCATCATTAATTTTACCATCTTGCACCTTTGTTCATCTTCTCTGCATAATAATTACAATATCTAATATCTTCACTATCTTTCTCTGTTCGATACTTACACTTTTCACTATATCCACATTTAGGAAAATCAGGTTGTAAGTTATTATACACAGCACTTGTTGGTATCATCATTGAATGTTCAGTACTATATCTTAAACAAGCATCTCCAATATGAATACCCATGTCACCTTTATGCTCGATATCTTGTTCTTGACTCACTACTGTGTCAAGAGACTGATACCTTTTCTTATTCTTCTTACTTTTTACCATCTAAGTCACCAAAAGTTTTCAATACAACATCTACATATTGTGCAGTACTAGTAAACATTTTATAATTAAATCTTTCAATAATTAAATCTCTACATTTCTTAACATTTTCTGTTGTAAATTTATCATAACTAAAACCAACATAAGTATCTCCACAACTATCACAAATAGTACCACATAGTTTAGTTTTTGCTAAGTTCCAATTCTTATCTTCTTGCCAATTATCAGATATAATTAAATCCCTATTT
>NJDF01000001.1 GCA_002254895.1 Thermoprotei archaeon ex4572_64 | reverse complement strand
GTGTATACAGAGACTCATATTCAATCTTAACTACACTACGAGAGTGGGCTATCAAACACCTTTCTCTAATGTAATGTTTGGTCTTGGTATTAAGGAGTACTACGACATGCCTGCCTACGCTGGTGGTAAGGTTGTCGGTAAGCTTGGTGATTACCTTGACGAGGCTAAGATCATTCTCAAAGCATTTATCGATGTGTATCTTGAAGGTGATGCCTACGGTAGACCCTTCACCTTTGCAATCCCAACGGTAGCTCTTACATCTGAATTCCTCAAAATTCTAGACACCGATCCAGAGTTGAAAGAGCTTTTCTGGAAATGCGTGGCTGAGCGTGGTCAATTCTACTTCCTAAACGGCTATGCTATTGATGTTTCAGGTATTTTCAGCTTCTGCTGTAGATTAACTAGCAATATGGTTAAAGTGTCCCAATACTTACATTCAACTAAAGGTGTTTGGGTACTTCCGCCAAGTACTGGCAGTATTGGTTTTGTAACTATTAACTTACCTAGAATAGCTATGGAGGCTAGTCTTAGAGGTGATGCTGAGAAGTATCTTGATGAAATACTTTACCACTACATGCAGCTTTCAAGAATAGTACTTCAAACATTGAGGTTAAGGTATATGAAACTCCATAGACTTGGCTACTATCCATTAACTAGAATTTATGTTGATGAATTTAATCCATTCAAATACTACTACAACACTATTGCAGTTACGGGTATGGCTGAGATGATTAGTATCATTATGAATGAGCCAACGCTTTGGTATAGAGAGATCAGCATTGATGGTCATGAATACGTTAATGATATTGTTAGAATTTATAGAGAGGTATTTGAATATATGAACAAGATTCTTGAAGAATTTGAATGTGAAGATAATGTTCTGTACAATCTTGAAGAAGCACCTGCAGAATCGAGTAGTGTACGTCTTGCAAAACTTGACTGGCAGAAATATGTAGACTTTAGAAACTTTATACCTAGAGGTAAAGATCCCTTTACAAGTGTAGAAGAGGTATTCTACACAAACCAACTTACACCACCATACACAACATATAGACTAGACACGCAGCTTGAAATTGAAGGTTCATGTCAGAGGCTCTTCACGGGAGGAGTTATGAAGCATATATTCGTACATAAGCCAGTAGATTATGAGAATGTTGAGAAACTTATTCTCTCCACATCTAAATGTGGCTTAGTATACTTTAGCTATACGCCCACACAATCAATATGTCTAAACTGCGGTTATAGAACTATTGCCACTCTTTGGGAATGTCCAAAATGTGGTTCAAGCAATATTGAGGTGTGGTCAAGAATAGTGGGTTATTATAGACCTGTTAGGAATTGGAATGTTGGTAGACGTGCAGAATTTGCTATTAGGAGAGATCTCGTATTTTAAATCTCCTTGATAAATTCGATCTCATTCTTTTCAGATGAAGTAATGGCAACACCAACGTCTTTAGCTGTTCTTTCAGATGCCTCGAAGGTACCTCTCTCATATTCGTATACAGTCTTTCTATTAACTCCAAGCATTTCTGCAAGATCTCCAAGGCTAAGTCCTGCCTCTTCTCTAAGTTTTCTAAGAAGCTCTCCCTTAACTTTCGCCTTAGTAACACCTCTCTCTTTAATGAACTTTATAGGTTTACCATTAAGTATGTTCTTTAATGATTTGAAGCTCATAGCAACAATTCCAAACTTCCTATACACAACATCGTTACTCATTAGTTTATTATTTATAAATAATCCAATGATTATGGGTAGAGCGTTTGCTGTTTTTGAGAGTAAAGCTAGATCGACAATTTCACTCTTCACTATCCTATCTACATCACTACTTATTTTGATGATTAACTTTCTATCATCACTATTAACTCTAACTTTAGCAATTACGTCGTATGAGTAGGATTTTCCATTAGTTATTAGGAAGTTTGCTTTCCTAGATATGAGCGTATCTACTATTTTTTCAAAGAGTACTTTATCTTGGCTAGCCTTCATGCCTTACTTTTATGTAATTAATAATTGTTAATTATTTTAAAGTCTTACTCTTACTCAGAGCTTTCTAGCAATAACTAGTGCGTGAGCTACGTCGTATGGTTCAAGCTTTACGGTTTCTAGGATTTCAAAACCTCTCTCTTTAAGATGGTCAATTTCTCTCTTAAAAGTTTCATCAGGTGCTGCTGTCACGTCTATAGACATGGCTTTAATTATGAGCATCACATGTCCATGCCTTCTTAAGAAGACATCAGCATTATCTGCAAGTATTTTTGCTTGAAATGGCTGTGCAATATCTATGTAAGCAACATCTATCTGTTTAACGATACTCACATACTGTTCGGGCTAGGTAGAGAACTTTACTTCCAGGCCTTATTGGCATGTTTTTAAGGCCATTAAGTATAGCTGCTGCTAACTTTGAACGATATGGATTCCAAACTCTATACTCAATACCTTCCCATTGTACTAATTGTTCACCGTAAACTCTCTTACCAGGTGTTAAGTTTGGTGTTGCTAATCTCTCAGTACCATCTTCAAAAGTTACCCAGTAGACTCTCTCAAATTTATCGTGAGGTTTAACCTCTACAGGTTTTATTAAGGACATGTATATATTTTAAAAGTTTAAGAATTTTAAACTTATCTTCTGCTAGGTTTTCTTGTAGGCTTTGCTGTTGTTGGTTTTCTTGGTGGCGGTCTAGCATACTGTATCTTAACTTCTTGAATACGCTTCATTAACTCTTCCTTCAATTTTGGTGCTATGAAGTTTCCTGTAAATGCGTCTGCCTTAGCGGCAATGGCTAGTTTAGCTGCTAAGGCTCTTGCAATTTTTCCACGCTGCCATCTGGGTGCTCTGAAGATTTCTGGAAACTGAAAGATAACTCCATGCTTGGGAGGCTTACCACCTGTTCTTAAAGCTCTAAACAAGGCTTTTTCAGCACCAAGTACTTGAATTGTTGATGCTGGTAATAGAGCAAGTTTCATTAAGCCTCCAGCTAAGTTTATGAGTCTAGCACCTAGAAGTGAACCAACAATTTCTCTGATATTTGGTGCAACTTCCTTCATAGCATCATCAATGTATGTTGCGAGTTTTCTTCTAGTTTCTAGAAGTTCAAGAAATACCTTAGCATAAGTTCTAATGCTATCAATGTCCCATTCAGCCATTTCAGCACCAACACTCTTCTTAGCAGTATCAGCAATTTTTCTAGCTCTTTCACTAGGTATTCCAAGTTTCTCAAGATTTTCAATAGTAAAGTTTGATCTATGTCCCAGTTCGTAAACTAGCTTGACGTAATCTCTATGATCACGTATGAGTTCTTCAAGCTCTGGAAAGTGTAATCCATACCATTCTCTAATTCTTGAAGCCATGAGATTTATAATCTTATCTGAATCATCAACTGCACTAATGGCTTGCGCAATGAAGAGATCGCGTTTTTCAGCTGCTTGTCTAAGTTTAAGTCTTGTCTGTAGTACTGTAAGTTCATAAAGCCTTCTATTGTACTCGTCTAAACTTAAGTTGAAGATTTTCTTTAAGTAATTCTCAAAGTTTGATCTATAAAGTTCACCACCTCTACTAGGTACTTCCGATCTAATCTCTACGTCCTTAACCTTGGCTGCTAAGTTTCTAGCTAATTCTTTATGCTCAACAATTATGGTATCAACACCCCTATCCTTAACTTCTTGAATAATCTTTACAAGCTCATCAATTACTTCACCCTTCTCAATGTTCGTTAATTTATTTGCAATTTCAGCATCATCGCCTGTGTATGTTAGGTAGGTAATTACTTCACCCTTATCGTCTAGAACTATTAAACCCAAAACATCAAGAATCAGATATGCTAGTGTCATCAATACTCATGACTATTAAAAGTTAATAAACGTTACTTTAAGATTCTTAACGCTTCAGTTTTTGTCTACATTTTAAACATACCGTTACTTACCTGCACATTGTTTTTCACAGTTCTTTAACGCTTTTCTATTCTCCCTTTCGCTCTCATTTACTTTTTCAAGTCTTTCAAATTTATCATCTGTCTTCATTATTAGCATTTCCTTAATTACTCTCACAGCTCTTCACCTATTTTAACTTCTTTATTAGAATAGTTTTATTAGGGGTTTCTGTGCTCGTTTCTATACTATGTCTTTTAGAAAGGTACTTATACTTGACAGCACTTTGAGAGAAGGAGAGCAGACTCCTGGTGTTTCATTTACTGTTGAGCAGAAGCTTGAAATTGCTCGTAAACTTGATGAAGCTGGTATTCACATGATTGAGGCTGGTCATCCATCTGTTTCTCCAGACATTAAGAGAGCCGTATACATCATTGCTAGAGAAGGCCTTAATGCAGAAGTTATTGCACACTCTAGAGCAGTAAAGAATGATATTGATGTTGCTGTGGAGTGTGATGTTGATAGAGTAGCTATCTTCTATGGCGTTAGTGATATTCATCTAAAGTACAAGCATAAGGTTAGTAGAGACGATGCTTTGAGAATAATTGCTGAACACATTGAATATGCTAGATCTTACGGTGTTAAGGTTAGATTTACTGCTGAAGACGCTTCAAGAGCAAGTATAGATTATCTTATTGAAGTTGTGAAGACAGCCAGAGATGCAGGTGCTGATCGTGTAAGCATTGCAGATACTGTAGGCATATTAACACCCTTCAGGACTTACAATCTAGTTAGAACAGTTCTTGAGAAAGTACCTAACGTTGAGCTGGATATACATGCACATAACGATCTAGGCATGGCCGTAGCTAATAGCTTGGCAGCCTTTGAGGCAGGAGTAACGGCCATACATACAACCATCAACGGCCTTGGTGAACGTGCAGGAATTACTAGTCTTCAAGAGATTGCAGTCGCTCTCAAAGTTCATTACGGCATCGATGTTATTGATTTGAAAAAACTTCCTGAACTTTCAAGAATTGTTGAGAAGTATTCAGGAATAATAATGCCACCTCACACACCAGTAACTGGTGAGAATGTCTTTATACATAAGGCAGGTATTCATGTTGCTGGTATACTAGCTAATCCACAGACTTATGAGCCTTACCCACCAGAATGGATAGGTAAATCTAGAGATTGGACTATAGATAAGTATACAGGAAAAGCAGCAGTTAAGGCTAGACTTGAAAGGTTAGGAGTTTCTCTAAGTGATGATGAGCTTGCAAGAGTTGTTATGAAGATTAAAGAACTTAATGTAAGAATTCTCAGAGATGCTGATCTACTAGAAATTGTTGAAGAAGTTACTGGAAGACAAGTATCTTTAAAACCACCAGAGAAGCTTCAAGCTATGATTTGGATTAAATGTGAATCTAATGTGTACACAACCAACATTGCTAGAAGAGTTATTAACATTGATGGTGTTATGGAAGTAATTGAGATAACTGGAGATTACGATATTTTAGCCAAAGTAGAAGTTAAGGATCACGCCATGCTTAATCAAGTAATTGAAACTATTAGAAGTATTAGAGGTGTATTATCAACACATACACAGATAGTATTGAAGAGACTACCGAGATAGAAAGTACCGAGTAAGAGTTTTAAATTCTTAACCAAGAAGTTCCTAACAATGGGTTGGGTATCTAGAATATTGTTAGTAGCACTTATTCTTCTAGTGCTTGCACTACTACACGCCATTATAAAGCCTTACAAGGATTCAGTAAAAGCGTGGATATTAAATAACGAGAACATAAATCCACAACTTAAAGATATAATATACAAGATAGGGTATGTAGTGTATAAGGTAACGGAGATAGCGTACATGATTGTAAAACCTTTAATAGATTTTCTGTACGGAATGTTAGTAAAAATTACATAGCCATAGAGAGTAAGATTTAAAAGAAATGATTTAAATGAGACAATAAGCCGCCGTAGCTCAGCCAGGTGGAGCGGCGGGCTGTTAAAAGGCTCGGGGCGGAACTGAACGCGTGATGTCATCTCATAATTAGTACTTATTAGTACTTAACAGTAACTTCAAGTTTAGCATTAATTTAGAAAGACGCTAGCCTTCTCATTCAAGATTTGTCTTAAGATTTTCTCATGATGTATCAATCCTCTTCTTAAATTTCTAGGATAGTTCCTCAACCTATCGTCATAGATGTACATTGTTTTGTCAAGTTCGTGAGTTAATTCTTCAAATCTTGGCAACTTACCATACTTGTTATAATAGTTCCAAACTTCTTGAAGGGTGAGTCTTAATACATATTTATTCTGATTCATAAAGTGCATGCCACAGCAATTTTTTGCTGTATGTAGGTGATAGAACCCCTCTTTACATGTTGAAAATTCAATACTATACTTTATGCATAGTTCTTTAACTTTTTCAAAAACTCTTAATTTCCACTCACTACATGGTCTAACTATTCTTGTTGGTAATTGTACTGATGGTGAGTATGATATCCATTTGTCTAAACTTTCATACATTGACTTGTCATATGCGACTTCCTTAAATACTTTCAAATTCTCAACCTCATCTCTTAAAGCTTCAACAATAATTTGCTTAACGCCTACGTATTTACATTGTTTTACTATTTCTTCAATTTCAAAATCAGTAATTCCTGGAATAAATGGTTGAAGTCTAACAATTACAGGAACATCTTCACTACCTAACTTCTCACACATTTTCAATCTCTCATGGGGTGAAGGAACGTTGGGTTCAATAACTTTAGCAATCTTCTCATTAATTGTACTTAATGATACTTGAACAATAACGATTTCCTTATCATGAAGTTTCTTTAAAACTTGCAGATAATCATTCTCCATAAGCATAACTGCCTTTGTATTAATGATTAGTGGTGTATCGAACTTATAACAGAGCTTCATAACATATCTACTCAATCTATACTCTCTCTCAATTGGTTGAAATGGATCTATAAGAGTAGAGAGTCTAAAAGGAATAGATCTTAAATTCAGTTTCTTCAACTTCTTAATAGTTAATTTAAACTCATTTATAAAATCATAGAGTGGCTTATTTTGTACATAGTCTTTAACTCTATACCAACGACCAAAACAGTAAGTACAAGCATGACTGCAGGTCAAGTAGGGCTCAACACGAAGAATAGAGTAACAGAAAGGACTAATATTAATACTGGGATTCACTACCAACTTCATATCTATCACATCTTTAAATTTCGAAGAATTCAAGCTTTCTCTAGATCAGAACGTCATATTTAAGGAAAGTATTAAAAATAGGAATTTTAAAATTAGTAAATAACCGCCCCGAGCCTTAAAGAAACCCGTAGGTCCCGGGTTCAAATCCCGGCGGACCCTTAAGATGGGGCCGAACGGCGCCAATGGTGTATCCAAGCGGCGGCACCACCTCTTACCTAACCTAGAAATACTTTATAAAACATGTAGTACAATTCTTAACCATGTATGAGATTGCTCTAGAACCTAATATTTACAGTATTGATGATTTCAATAACCTAATTGAACGTTTATTTAAGAATTACGTATTAATTTTTGATGAAAAGCTTGTTCAAGATTGGTACTGTAGACCAGACTACTACGATCCAAGCTACTACGTCTGTAAAGGTAATGTTGGTGCTATTAGAGGTGTGAAGTTCAACGCCATAATTGATGAGAAAGGCAGAAAATTCTCTATAGAACTTAATGGTAGATTCAGCTTATCCATGAATGATTTGGGTAGAGTAGTTATTCTAATAAATGAGGCGAGATTAATTTTAAGAGAAATTGAAAGTACTTAATAGTGAACATAAATTACCTCCCTAATAGTAATCTCATCATTACTATTAACACCTAATTTTTATGCAATAACGTTATTAATTATACATGAATCGTCGCTTAAAGAACACTCATGAAAAACCGATGAAATTACTGATTTATCTTTATGAACAAGTTCAATATAGTCATAATCTTTCAAGTCAAGAATATTCATAACTTTACTTGATAATTTAACAATATTTCCTAAGTAATTACTAGTTGAAACTTTGATTAATAACATAACTATCTCTTTAATAACTTTATAGAGATAGGAAGATTTAAAACATAACTATCCACTTAATAATTTGAACATTAGTGACTAGTAAATTAAGAAGAATTTTTGAAGTCATTGAAAGAGGATGAGGAGTTTAGATATGCTATTGCTGGTTATTTAGGTTATAGTGAAGTATTGAAAAGACTTGAAGAACATGATAAAAAATCAATGAAATTTATGAAGAAATTAGAAAAATATGGGAAAAACTGGAAGAACATGATAAGAAATTTAACGAAATTTCAAATGAAGTAAAGAAGGTATGGGATGAGATTAAGAAGATATGGCAAAAATTAGAAGAGTTATCTATCGGTCAATCTAGGATTGAAACTATTCTTGGTACATTAGCTGAAGCTACTTTTTGTAGATTTGTTTGGGAAGACTTGAAGGAAGAACTTACAATTAAGGGTGAGAAAATATTGAAGAGAAGAAGAGGATGGATTATTGAAAATGAAGAAATTGATTTACTTATAGAAACAGAGAAGTATGTATATGTTATTGAAGTTAAATTACAACCAAAACATAGTCATATTGGTGAATTACTTTCAAAAGTAGATCTTGTTAAGAAGTATTTTCCTGAAAAAGATGTAAAACCAATACTTATAGGTTCACTTATTGGTAAGGAAATAGTAAGTTATGCAGTAAGTAAAGGTGTAGAAGTGTATTAATATTAATGGTGCGGCCGCCGGGATTTGAACCCGGGTTCTGCGGCTATCTTCTGCTAGATCGGAAGGCCGCCATCCTAGACCAGGCTAGACTACGGCCGCTATTGACTTAAATTTTCCTTATTGTTAAAAATCTTTCCTAATGTCGTGATGTGTTTAGATGAGATTGTGAATGTACAATCATTACATGGTCAAGAATTGTTAATAAATCTTCACTACTAGCTAACGGTACTTTCTCATTAAGTACGTAACACTGTATAGTTCTCTCGTGATCTTTAATTAATACTCTAATTGAGAAGAGTTCATAAATATCAGTACATCCCTTATTCATGCATTGAATTAATCTGACTTCACTATACTCTCTATACTCATCTCTACGATAAATATACTCAAGAACTACATCACCATCGCTACATGATGTGATATTGTACTCTAACTCTTTACATTCATAATCACTATACTCCAATGTTTCTTTAAGCAGTTGAAAGACCTTTCTCAACATATCTACATAATTATTACTTCTCTAACTTTCCTATAAGGTATGCGTGTCATTAAAGAGTATCATTATGATCATGTATGGTGTGTAGTGACGCACTACTTCAAAAATATTAAGAACTAGAATTGATTCTGACGATTCCATCATCATTGGCATTAATGCTATTAATATTGTAATACTCTCAAAGGGTTATGATCAATATAGCAATTCTCTAGATATTTACTTAAATTTCAATTTTATTATCTGCTCTAAACTTTCTTTAAAGCTACTTAAGAATGCTTATCTAAAATCCCATTAACAATACTTTCAATTACTTCACGACCATTACCTACAGCATTGATTTATCTTTTCTCTTTGAATTCTTGATTCAAATATACTCTTCAGGATTTTCGAACATAAATGTTAATATCATTAAAGACTTCAAATTATGAAGAGATTAACGTCTGCATCTTGCCAATATCCTCTCTGACATGTCTTTAAGAGTAGTAATATTGGAATTATTGACTCAACTTCATGATCTTTTAAATTCATAAGTCCGTCTTGTATTTTTATTGACATTTTTAAAGATTAGTAACTTTACAAACACTATCCGTTAAGAACATTAGAATTCTATTCTTTAGTATTTTCTCAATGAATTGTTAATAATTGATGATAATGATCATACTATTAACTTGTCAATATTTTCAAGACTGATAATGTTTCTTTAGTGATGTCAAACCATTTAACATCAATTCTCGAGAGCATCTATAATGATTTTTAAATTTACAAATTAAGTGTTTGAAAGTTCTGCTATTCTGCAACCTTCAAGTCCGTAGTAATGTATTAGTTTTTACAAAATTTATGAAAGTCTTAACTTCACTTGCCTACATGTAAGTAAATTCCATGTACGGTTTTGTAGTTGTAGTTATTACTATCATTCATACTCTTTTTAATACTTCTTGTGTAAATTCTTCAGTTTTTGTCGATCCTCCAAGATCTGGTGTGAGCTTTGAAGCTTCACTTAAAGTTTCCTCAATAGCTCTCTCTATGGCTAAGGCAGCATTTACGTAATTTTCAAGTTCATGCTTTGTTCCTAACCATTTAAGCATCCACGCTGTGCACAATATCATAGCTGTCGGGTTGGCTATACCTTTACCTGCAATATCGAAAGCTGCTCCATGTATGGGTTCAAACATTGCCTTCTCATCACCTATGTTGGCACTTGGTGCAAGACCAATACTTCCAGTAATGTAGGCTGCTAGATCACTAAGAATATCCCCAAAAAGATTAGTCGTTACTATAACGTCAAAATGCTCTGGTCTTCTTACAAGATCCATAACAGCAGCATCTACATACATCTCATTAACTTGAACTTCTGGAAATTCTTTACTTACTTCTCTAACAGTGCTTCTAAATAATCCATCACTTATAGTCATGACGTTTGCCTTATGGACAATAGTTACTTTTCTTTTTCTCTCCATAGCTAACTTGAAGGCTATTCTTGCAATTCTCTCACTAGCCTTCTTAGAGATTACTCTTAAAGCTATAGCTACATCATTAGGTAGCATGTGTTCTGCACGCACGTAGACATCTTCAGTATTCTCTCTAACTATAACTAGGTCAGTACTTGGTCTTAGGCAAGGCACGTTTGGGTAAGCTCTTGATGGTCTAATATTGGCGTAAAGGTCAAGTTCACGCCTTATCTTAACAACAACGTCACCTGCAGTTTCACCTACAGGTGCTTTTAAAATAACATCGGAGTTGACAATCTTTCTCCAAGAATCTTCTGGAAGTGGTGAACCATATTTTCTATAAGCTCCATCACCAGCCTCAACTTTAATGATGTCAAGATTAAGATTGTACTTAGAAGCTACGCGATTAAGAACTTTAAGAGCAGCACTTGTGACTTCAGGACCAATACCGTCACCTTCAATGATAGCAACTCTAAACATGACTATAAGGTAATGTTCAGAACTTTAAGTGTAACCTTAAGTTGCAGAGATCATTAACTTCAATCAAATTGCTCTTAAATGATTCATATATGATTGCTATATGAAGAGGTAGGATCTCACTCGTGGTGGGCCCGCCGGGATTTGAACCCGGGACCACCCGGTTATGAGCCGGGCGCTCTACCTGGCTAAGCTACGGGCCCATACTGTTTCTACTATCGTATTGGTTTAGAAGTCTTTAAATCTTACGCTATGATGTATTTAAGAGGTACTAGCTAACACTTTCCTCATCTCTCTATAAATGCTATTTAGAGACTTATTAACTTTGAAAGTTTTGAGTAAAACTATATACTCACCATCAATCTTCAAGTATCTACCTTCAACTAGTTTGTTCAAAATCTTGCGAGAGTATTCTGAACCTTTCCAATACGTCAACATTCTGTACGTCTTCAAGTACTTCTTTCTGACTCTTCCATTCCTAAGAGCTAACTCCTCAAGAATAAGTAATGCAAGCTTTGCATCAATCTGCATTTACTATTCCTGCAAAATGTATACTTCACCACTATTTAAATCAATTTTAACGTAACTATCTCTAGATATGTTTAAAATGTCTTCAGGTAGATCTGTAATTAGTGCTATTTCAGCAATTACTGAGCCAATAATTAGTAAAGTATCTGCTCTCACAGTGAGTATTGCCTTGGGTCTCTTACCGTACTTGTAAAGTTGATACATCACGTATGGACCAACAGTAGAACCTACACTGTAAGGTATTATTAAGATCTTGTTATGGATTGAAATTTCTTCATTATTTATTTTCAAAGTACCTTTCCTACCATCAATATCGCCAAGAAACGATATAGGTCTTCTCGAAACTACAACCTTACCTTCAAGAATTCCTGAGCCATAGATCACCTTACCTTTAAGAATTCTCATACACTTTTAAAAACTCTCTAACTAGTCTATAAATTGCGTATGGGCCTTGAAAAGCAAAGGCTGTAACAATACCTACAGCATTAGCTCCAAGCTTAAGTAACTCATGTATTTGATGGCCATGAAGTACACCGCCTGTAGCGATTATGTCCAAGTCATCACTATAACTGCATTTTACAATTCTTACCATAGTCTTAACGGTGTTGTAGAGAATTTTTCCTGAAAGACCACCAAAGCCAACGGCTATGTACTTCTTACCTAGATTCCTCACGCTCAAAGTATTTGATAAGCATACACCATCAACGTCATGCTTATGTAGCAGTCTCAGCGTCTCTTTAAATTGAGTACTCGTGTACTCTCTACTTAGGGGTGGTAACTTAATGATTACTTTCTTTCTACTTACTCTAGTAATCTCTTTAATAAGCCTTTCTAGTTCTGAAAGATCTTTCCAGTATTCAATCCCTTTCTCTACATTAGGACAACTAATGTTTACTTCAAAGATTTGAAAATCCTCACTATTCAATACATGTATTAACTCTAGATAATCTTCTAATTTGGAACCTGCAATACTTACTATGATGATTGAATCTCTAGGCCTATATTTTGAATATTTTCTTAGATTTCGAACTAAGTAGTGTACACCTCTTGAAGGTAATCCCATAGAGTTGATCATTAACTCTCTACTATACATCTTGTATATTCTCGGTTTAGGATTACCTTTCCTTGGATGTAATGTTACTGAGCCTAAAGTTATGAAGCCAAGACCTATCTTTAAAAAGTTCTTAAGTAAATCACCATTCTTATCAATTCCCGCACCAACGCCTATAGGATTGCGCAGTCTATAACTGCAAAGTTTCGTTATTGGTATTTCAGGCAACTCTTTAAAGCATAATGATCTAAAGATTATGTAATTTCTTAATAAAATTTGTGAAATATCGTGTGTTAAATCTCCTGGCAATGAATTTATGAGTTTAAACATCATATCTCGTTCACTACGTTTAGATTAAGCATAGTTAAAAGGTTACCTTCCAATTCAGCAACATGTAGATTCACGACATATCAGCACAGGACTTAACACCTAAAAACGTTAACGTACTACCTAATGCTCATGACGTTGAGGGTAGACATGCACGTTTAGATAGTGACTCAGTACTGCGTCTATACTATCGTTATGTTGAATATATCAGTACCGATTAATACTAAACGAACATGCTCGACAGTGTTGAGTTTCAGCTTAGTTTTTAGATTTCTTAACTTTAAATAGATTTTCTAGAAAGGTGATTGAAACATCATAGTTATATAACCAACATAATGTTTTATTAACTTTTTGAACAATTTCATTTCGAGCTTTTTCTTTTGGGTAGCTAGGTTGTGAGGTTTGTGGAAAAGTACTTCAAACCATTTAACTGGTTTCCAAGCTTCTACAACCCATTTAATAAGTGTTGAACCAAAGACCCATCATAAACTCTAAAGTACTTTAGGTAAGTTATAGTGAAATAGAA
>NJDF01000056.1:8717-10527 GCA_002254895.1 Thermoprotei archaeon ex4572_64 | reverse complement strand
GTATGGAAAGACTATATCTAGCGTTAGTTGAAGCAGCACTTGAAACAATTCCTCAAGAAATAATTAATCACGAGGTAATTGTTAGAGATGCTAGAAGGAGAGGTAAAGATCCTAAACATTTAATCCTAGATAGATCAAGACATCATAAAGCTATGCTTAAATTAGAGAGAAGTGAAAAGAGAGGTAGACCAGACATTGTACATCAATCACTCTTAGCAGCGCAGTATAGCTTGCTTAATCATTGTGGTAAATTAAAAGTATATATACACACTCTAAACAATTACGTAATTGATGTTGATGAAAAAACTCGAATACCAAAAAACTACAATAACTTTATTGGACTCATGGAGCAGCTATTCATGATAGGTAGAGTACCACCTAAAGGTAAGCCGCTAATGACTCTTCACAAGATGAACCTTGAAGAACTTCTAAGAAAAGTTAAGCCAACACATACCATTCTCTTAGATGATATTTATGGAGTAGAGACGAGTTTTCAAGAAATTGCAGCTAAGATAGTTAATCAAGATAGACCACTTATCATGATTGGTGCTTTTCCTCACGGAACTTTCAGTAGAGAAACTTATAGGCTTGCAGATGAGGTTTTAAAGATCGGTTATTACATATATGATACGTGGATAATTACGTGTAAGTTATTAACGCATATTGAGTATAGGCTTGGTTTAGAGTTGTGAAGAGCTATGAGAAATCACATGATGTCATAGACATGCAAGAAATACGTTCTTAATCAACTCTTTATCTACTCTGAAAGGTGCAAGTTCAATTAGTGGTCTCATAGAGTTGTACGTTAATTCAGTCAATTCCTTAACATCATCTCTAGATATTCCATAATCACTAAGTCTTCTTCTAAAACCTACATCTTCTTGAAATCTCACTAAACCTGTCTTAACCAACTCAGCCTCTTCAGCCTTACCTGAAAGTTCTGGAATTATGGGTTTTAAGAGTTCGGAAAGTATTTGTGGTTCATACATGTACGTTATTTTCATGATTTCAGGGCCTAGACATGCAAGTCCTTCACCATGAGGTATTTCGGGGCTATATCCACTTAATGCATGTTCCATAGCATGTACTAGGTGTGTTCTTGAATTATCAATAGCAATACCTGCTATAGCTGATGCATAGAGTAGCCAATATCTATAATTAACGTTGTCAGGATCATTTATAGCTGAAGGTAGGTGTTTAAAGATTAGTTGTGAAGCTTCTTTTGAAAGTAGTAGTGTATATGGTGATTTTTCTAGAGTGGTTGCTGATTCAAGTGCATGATAAAGAGCGTCTAGGCTCGTTGCTATTACTTGTCTTTTAGGCATGGTTAGGGTGAGTTTAGGATCATCGAAGCTAGCTAATGGATACATGTTGTCATATCCGAAACCAATCTTTTCTCTAGTTTCAGTGTTAGTAATGACTGAGTACCTATTAACTTCACTGCCAGTACCGTGTGTTAAGTTAATAGCTATTACTGGTAAAGCTTTTTCAGGTATTTTCAACCCTTTAACGAAGATCCACACATCCTCATTAACTGGTGTGGTTATGGATATTGCTTTTGCAGTATCTATAGCACTACCACCACCAATTGCAATAATTAAGTCAACTCTTTCACTTCTAGCTAACTCTACACCTTCATTAACGATGTCTCTTGTAGGATTAGGGATTACTTTATCATAGATTATGTAGTTTTTGTTCAACTCTTTCAACTTCTTCTCCACAACGCCTAAAGCACCACTTATTCTAGCTGAAGTTTTTCCACACACAATCATGATATTGTTAAAGTCTCTCAAATAGTTGGTAATTTTAT
>NJDF01000056.1:0-8707 GCA_002254895.1 Thermoprotei archaeon ex4572_64 | reverse complement strand
TATCAAGAGCACCAATGCCAAAGTGTAGCTTTGTTGCACATCTTAGAGTGAAGTTTAGCTTCATAGTGTAGCTTAACTATGTAAGAACTTTAAGATTTACTAGAAACATTACTGTCTCTTCATAATTTTTACAAGTTCTTCTGCTCTTGCAGCTATTTCTTCAGAAGTTAATCCGAAGTATTTATACAGGTCTAGTGGATTTTTTGCTGAATGTCCAAATCTCGTAGCACCCATAATGCTCATAGGTACTGGATAAGTTTGTACGAGAACTTCAGCTACAGCTGAACCAAAACCACCACGTACTAGATGTTCCTCAATAGTAACTACGGCTCCTGTCTTTCTAGCAGATTTCTCAATGATAGAGACATCTAGTGGTTGAATAGTGTGGAAGTGTACAAGCTCTGCACTTATACCCTTCTCTTCAAGAATTTTAACAGCTTCTACAGTAAAGGGTAACATTTGTCCTGTAGTGAATATTGATACATCAGTACCTTCCTGAATAATCACTGCTTTACCAATCTCGAACTTGTAGTCTAGATTACATGTAATGTTTATTGAGAAGTCTCTACCAATTCTAATATAGCATGGCGATTTTAGGCCAATAGATGCCGTTACTGCTTCATAAACTTCACATGCATCTGCTGGATTAATTATTACCAAATTTGGTAATACCCTCATGAGTGCAAGATCTTCAAGACATTGATGACTAGCTCCATCATGAGAGTCACTAAAACCTGCATGTGTACCTATAATCTTGATAGGAACATTCATTCTAGCTACAGAATTTCTTACTTGTTCCCAAGCACGCATGAGAAACATGGAGAAAGCTACTGCATATACTTTAAATCCTGTAAGTGCAAGACCAGTAGCTACTCCAATCATATCTTGTTCAGAAATACCTACATTGAAGTATCTTTCAGGAAATTTTAATTGAAAGTATTTTGCACGAGTTGCTTCACCTACATCAGCAGTAACTACAACAACATCACTATACTTTTCACCTAGATCTACAAGTGCTCTTCCAAGTGCATCTCTAGGTGTTAAAGATGCTAAGTCATGCTTATCAGTATTGAATATCATTAAGTTAATACTTAAGCGTAAGTGTATTAATAAGTATTTACAGAATTTAGCATTTCAAATTATTTACAAGTCTTAAAGCATCTTCTCTTGAAAGTCTCTGCTTTGGTGTTCCTTCAATTTCAGAAACACCTCTACCTCTTACTGTCTTAGCAATAATGATGTTCATAGAGTTGTTAGTCTCTACTTCTTCAAGAATGCTTAATATTTCATCTATGTTATGACCATCAATGATGTAGACTCTATATCCAAGACCTGAAAATCTCTGTCTAAGATCTCCCTTATGCTTAATTAAACTTACCTCACCATCAAGTTGCATCGAGTTGTGGTCAATTATGGGTATGAAGTTAGTTAGCTTGTAATGACTTGCTGTCGCTAATGCCTCCCATACTTGACCTTCATCAAGTTCACCATCACCAATTACGGTGTATACTTTATAGTCTTTACCTCTTAATCTTATACCTAAAGCAATACCTACAGCAATACTTACACCTTGACCTAGCGAACCTGTAGCTACATCAACACCAGGAGCACCCAGCTCAGGATGATTTTGCAAAATGCTGCCAATATCACCGCTATCTCTAAGTTCTGTCCAGGATATGTAGCCCATAGCTGTAGCTATGGCGTAGACTGAGTGTATTGCATGTCCTTTACTAAGTACAAGCCAATTTCTATCCCAACCACCATTTAGAAAATCTACACGTCCAGTACCATACAGTACTGTAAGTATATCGATTACAGAGAGAGCAGAACCTAGATGAATTCCTTGATTGTAAGCACTGATAAGTAGTAAGTATTTTCTAGCTCTACACGCAATTTCCTTAAGTTTATCGATACTTACGCTTTTATTTGAGTATTTTTGCATTAATTTGAGTTTTCAAGAATTCCATATAAAAATTATCCAGTCATTTTAATACTCTCTCAAGTGATGATATTAAGTAGTTAATATCATCATTAGTGATGCAGTATGGTGGTAAGAGTCTGAGAGTGTTTATTCCAGCATGTAGTGCAAGTATCTTCTCTTCAATTAACCTATCTACAAAATATTCTGCAGGTTTTCTAAGTTCAAGACCAAGCATGAGACCCATACCTTTAACTCTCAGTACAGTTCTTAGTCTTGCCGTTAAATCTTCAAGATTCTTAATAAGTACTTGACTAACTTGTCGTACCTTGATTGGAATGTCCTCACTAATGATTAACTCGCATGTAGCTGCAGCTGCAGCCATGACTAGAGGATTACCACCAAAGGTTGAGCCGTGCTCTCCATGTTCAAAAACATCACCGAATTCTCTTTTAATAATAGTTACACCTATGGGTAAACCTCCCGCTAAGGCCTTACCTACAGTAAATATGTCAGGTTCAATGTTGTAGTGCTGAAAGGCCCATAACTTACCTGTACGTCCAAGACCTGTCTGTACTTCGTCAATAATTAATAATACTCCTCTCTCAGTTGTTAATTTTCTAAGCTCCCTCATGAAATCATAAGTAGCAACATTTACTCCTCCCTCACCCTGTATTGGTTCAACAACAACTGCAGCTAAATCTTCAGTAACTAGTTTATCAAGATCGTGAGTAATGTTGAATCTTGCAAACTTTACACCAGGTATTAATGGTTCAAACGCTCTCCTATACTTCTCATTACCTGTAACTGAAAGCGATCCAAAAGTTCTTCCATGAAAAGAGTTCACAAAGGCTAAGAAGCCACTTCTTCTAGTTACTTTTCTTGCAAGTTTTAACGCTACTTCTACAGCCTCCGTACCACTATTTTGCAGAATAATCTTACCAAAACCTGCAGGTAGAAGTTTTGAAAACTTTTCAAGAAAGAGTGCTCTAGCATCGTTATAGAATGTTAGAGGTGTAACAAGTATTTTATCTAGTTGTTGCTTTACTACTTCAACTATTTTAGGATTTCTATGACCAAGAAAGGCAACGCCATAGCAAGTATTACAGTCAAGATATTTAACATCATTAACATCCCAGACATACTGCATGAATCCTCTAGTAATAATTAGATTTCTTCTTCTGTAATATCTCATTATGTACGTATCTTCCCAAAATCGTATCTCTTCAAACATCGTGAGTCAGTGAGATTGGCTTAATTTTAAACTTACGGAATCTCTCTATCAAGATATTAGACAGTAACTTCACTAATGATGTAGCTAAAAGACTTGTACTCTTAAATGTATTAACATATTATTCTGATATCGTTCTCTATCTGATGTATGTAAAATAGGTAAAGGTTTTAAAGAAGAGATAATTTTAGTTTCGTTCAAGATAGGTGGTAACTATACGATTAAAGAGTCAATTAAGAAAGTATTAATCGTTGGTAGTGGTGCTATTAAAATTGCAGAGGCCGCAGAATTTGATTATTCCGGCACACAAGCGTTAAAGGCCGTTAAAGAAGAAGGTATAGAGACTATTCTCGTTAATCCTAATGTCGCGACAATTCAGACTAGTCACCTCTTTGCTGATAAGATTTACCTCATACCCTTAACTCAACGTTAAAGTTCTTGGAACACCCATTGAGGGCATTGAGGCTGCACTTGATAGAGAACTTTTTAGAGAAACCATGATTAGAAGTGGAATACCAATACCGCCAAGTGCTGCAGCTAATAAACCAGGCGAAGCCTTTGGAATAGCTAGAAAGATAGGTTATCCAGTAATTGTTAGAGTAAGCTTCAATTTAGGTGGTAGTGGCTCCTTTGTTGCTTGGAGTGAAGATGATTTGAGAGATAAGATAGTTAGAGCTTTTGCACAAGCTGGTCTTGTTAAGAAGGTACTTATTGAGAAGTACCTATTTCATTGGAAAGAAGTTGAGTATGAAATTATGCGTGACTATAAAGGTAATGCTGTAGCTATTGCTTGCATGGAGAATGCAGATCCCATGGGAGTACATACAGGAGAATCCATAGTTATTGCTCCATGCCAAACACTTACAAATAGAGAATATCAATTAGGTAGATTTTGGTCTATAAAAGTTGCTGAATCTATAAGACTTATTGGTGAATGTAATGTGCAGGTAGCTATTAATCCAAATAGTGAAGAGATGTATGTTATTGAAACTAATCCAAGAATGTCAAGATCAAGCGCACTTGCAAGCAAAGCTACAGGTTACCCATTAGCCTACATGGCTGCAAAGCTTGCTCTAGGCTACACACTTGATGAACTTCTAAATAGAGTAACTATGAGGACGTGCGCATGTTTTGAACCAAGTCTAGACTACATTGTTGTTAAGATACCTAGATGGGATTTGCAGAAGTTTGACTATGTTGATCAATCTATAGGTAGTGAGATGATGAGTGTTGGTGAAGTTATGGCTATTGGAAGAACTTTCGAGGAAGCTTTACAGAAGGCTATAAGAATGCTCGATATTGGTGAGCCTGGAGTTGTTGGTGGCTCTATCTATGATAGTGATTACAGTCTTGATGAAGTCTTGAGATATTTGAGAGAGAGAAGACCATACTGGCCTCTTTGGGTTGCTAAAGCGATAAGTTGTGGTGTAAATATTGATGAACTCTACGAAATTACAGGTATTGACAGATTCTACCTAAGAGCAGTTGAAAGAATTGTTAGACTCTATGAGAAGCTGAGGAGAAGAGAGTTTAGAGAGGAAGAACTTCCAAGATTGATAGCTGAAGCTAAGAGATTAGGTTTCAGTGATGAGCAGTTAGCTAAAGCTCTGAAAATTGATGTTAAAGAGTTTAGAGAATATAGAAAGAAAATCATTAGTGAACCTGTAATTAAGCAGATAGATACTCTAGCTGCTGAATGGCCTGCAAGTACAAACTATCTATACGTGACTTACGGTGGTGATGAGGATGATATCGAATTTAATGGTAAGAAACCAAAGATAATAATTCTTGGCGCAGGTGGTTTCAGAATTGGCGTATCTGTAGAGTTTGACTGGGCTACCGTCAATTATGGATTATTTGCTAGAAGAAGAGGTTTCGAAGTTGGTATGGTGAATTACAATCCAGAAACGGTATCTACAGATTGGGATATGAGTGATAAATTATACTTTGACGAAATTACACTTGAGAGAGTTCTTGACATATATGAGAAAGAGAAACCACTAGGTATTATCGCCTTTGTTGGTGGTCAAATAGCTAACAATTTAGCTAAAAAACTTGAAGATGCAGGTGTAAGATTGCTAGGAACTAAAGGCTCAAGTGTAGATAGAGCTGAAAATAGAGCAAAATTCAGTAAGCTCCTAGATGATTTAGGCATACCACAACCACCATGGATTGAAGCTTCAAGTATTGAGGAGGTACTAAAGTTTGCCGATAAGGTTGGTTATCCAGTTATTGTACGTCCAAGCTATGTACTTAGTGGTTCAGCCATGGCCGTAGCATACACTAAGGATGAACTTCTTGGATACTTAAGAAGAGCAGCAATAGTTTTCATTATCAATAGCTAGGGAACTTGAAATTAAAGGACCCTTCAACATACAGTTTCTAGTAAAAAATAGTACAGTATACGTCATTGAGCTTAACTTAAGAGCTAGTAGATCGATGCCATTTGCAAGTAAGGCCAAGGGTATAAACCTCATGGAGTATGCCATAGATGCAACATTAGGTGATGGATTAAGTATTAGTGAGGAAATTTGGGAACCACCAAGTAAGGCATGGGCTGTTAAGTCACCACAATTCTCGTGGGTTAAGCTTAGAAAAGCATATCCCTACTTAGGACCAGAAATGAGAAGTACAGGTGAAGTTGCTTGTCTAGGCTTAACTTTATGGGATACATTATTAAAGAGTTGGCTTTCAGCACAACCAAATAAATTACCAAGAAAAACAGTACTAATATACACATATGTGCATAGAGATGTTAAACAAATACTACAAGTAGCAAAAATACTCAATAAGAAATTAAACGTCATAACTATTGAAGATTCAGAACTCGCACCATACATTGAGAGTATAAGTAGATCAAAAATTGAAGAACTTATGAAATTTGGAGAAATTGATTTAGTAATAACTAGCGGCTATACACCAGACAGAGATTACAAGATTAGAAGGTTAGCTATAGATTTAAACATACCAACAATACTACATCCAGATACTGCATTAGCACTTGCAAAAGCACTTAATTGGTATTGGAGAGGTGGACAATTAACAGTTATGGAACTTAAAGAATATTGGAGTCTTAATAATGAAATAACTTAACTTTCAATAAATTTCTTAAATCTTAAAGCATCATCTCTCATATAGATATTATTAAAAAGAATATAGACTAATAATACACTATTCAATTCACTCTTAACATATTTTGAAAGTTTTTCAAGATCATTATCAGTATATTTATATCTGTAATTAACTTCACCATGGTTAAGACCATGAAGTCTAAAATACATGACATTACTAATCTTTAATGGTTTTCTTTTTAAAGGATCAACAACATGAACAATACTTGTAGAATCTAGCACTTTTCTTAAAAGATCTTCTCTACGATACCATTCACCTCTAGGTTCCCAACAAAAAATCAAATCCTTACTTTCAATTGTTCTAAAGAAATCAATAACCCATTTACAAGAATCTTCATTAACAGGCATTGATGGTGGTGTTTGAAAAATATACACCCTAGCATTTAATGGCTTAGTTCTTCCTAGAAATTCATCCCAAATATTTAAATTTTCTCTAGTAGGTTTTAAATATCCATAATTCTTTAATTCACCTTGTAATTTATATTTCATCTTTTTCCAGGTAGGTGAATTTGATGAATGAGTAATTGCTTGAAAAACCTTAACTGTAAATTCAAATTCTTGATAAGCTTCGCTTCTTAAACTTCTCATTCTATCCTCGCTAGGCATGTCGTAAAAAGTTTCTTGAAGTTCAACAACATTAAATTCTTTAAAATACGTAGATCTTGCAGTACAAAAACCACAACAACCAATCTTAATCTGCATAATCCTTCATCTACTACAAGATCTTTTATAACTTATGGTAACATGTTATTAACAAAAACTTATACAATCAACATAGTCCCGTAATGATTTACACTCAATGTTATAGCCTTGACTTCTTAACATATTTACAAGTTCATGAATAGCGCAATCGCAAGTTAAGACTATGACATGACTAATTCTTGAATAATATTTTGCAATACTAACTATTCGCAAATCAATCTCATCAGGTTTACTCACTTCCTCATCGATCTTACACTCAACTCTATCAATCATTCTAATTCTCTCTATTCTGACCCGATTAAGGAGTTTTCCATTTTCTTTAAGTTGATTCATAGTCTGACTAAACTTATCTTTAATATTCTGAGACGCAGTTTTTACAAGTTTTGTAAGTTCATAGTATCTTAAAGCATCTATCTTTCCATTTCGATAACAGTATTTGTCAAGTCTACTATATAAGCCACGAACGAGAAGTGTTAGAAACTCTTCAATTACATCATGAGGTATTATTAGTATGTAACAATAATTCTTGATAGTACTCTTCAATTGTTCAAAACAATTTATCGATAGCAATTCATTAAAAGTACAATCAATTAGTTGATTCGTATTAAGTATAAGATATACCTTATCACTCCTTCTCATACTCGGTATGAGTAGTATACTCTTTAAGAACTTCGTAATACGTCTTTCCATATCTTTCAAGATAGTATTTCCATAATTCAACTTCAGCTTTCGCAAAACTAGGTATCTCGGTTATAGAACCATCCTCAAGAACTTCTATCCTCTTAACATCCGTATATCCTTCAGCATTACGTTCAACCTCATATACCTGTATAACCTCATTCCCCTAACATGTCTAAACAATTCTTCTTCCTTCAATTTATTAATCATTAATGGAAGTGTATAGAGTAGTATAGGATTGTGTGTAGTTATGATAAGTTGCATACCATTCTTTAGATATCTTGTAAAAAGCTCAGTAACAACCTTTATTATGTCTTGACTATGTAAGTGAATCTCAGGTTCTTCAATTAACACTATGTCTCCTGTTTCAGATATGCCATACAGTATAATAAGGGGTAGTATCTGAATTTGACCGCTACTTAATGATGACATATAGAGAGAATACATTTTAACTTCATCATAAGATTTAAGATCAAGTTTTAACTCTTGATCAATATAGTACGGACTATATAAGGAGCTCGCATCTCGAATTTCTTCCTTAACATACATTTCATCGATACCGAACATATTAAACAAGTTTCTCACCTTCTGTACGAATAAACGATCTCAGAAACTCCTATCACTATGTGAACATGCCAATACCTTACATGCCGTTATTGGATCGATAACACCACCAGAAGGTCTACAATAACTCTCAGGTTTAAGTATTGTCATTTCTTCTGCACCTACACCTATAGAATCTTTAATACTCACTCTATCAGCCTGTATGTAAAATATCTTACATTTTGTAAGATCGTACAAATTGAAACTATATTGCTTCTCTAGAATTTTACCAAATTCTTCATGTGTAGATTTTAATTCAAATTTTTCAAGTCTCTTACTTAATTCATGTACTTTATATCCTGCAATTATTTCAACATAATCAATCTCTAACAGTTTAAGATCTTTCATAACTTTTAGTATAGGCTCAATGAGATTAACACAAGATTTGATTTTTCCACTACTAATAAAGTCTGTAAAAACTCTTGGATTAAGTATTAACTTAAA
>NJDF01000055.1 GCA_002254895.1 Thermoprotei archaeon ex4572_64 | reverse complement strand
TGACTTAAAGCTTCAATCTCATCATCGTTTAACTTCATAATGCTATCAATATCGTGATTAATGATGCCTAAAACTTCATAATTTGCTATAGGTGCGTACGTGCTAAACCATGTAGTAAGTTTTCCTTTAAAGAAGATTCTCTCTTCAAGTTTTTCCTCACTCTCAATATAGTCTCTCCAGAAGTTTCTACCGTATTTCTCATAATATCTTCTAGAGGCTCTTAATAACATTGCTAAAAACCATGTTGGCTTATGATCTTGAAAGACTTGAAGGTGAGGGTGAAGAATTGATGCACCTGCAGGAAATAGGTAATTCATATTTATTGATGTGTATTTAGCTAACGGATTTCTAGATATTACATGCTTGAAGAAATCGATACATATCTTCAACGTATTATACATAGTCTCCACATCATAGTTGGTAAGATCTATATAGTGTTTTTTAGTACTTGGAATTACAACCATGTGATTTTGTGAGAATGGGTAAAGATTGGGAAAGCCTAAAGTCTCATTAAGGTGAAGTCTTTCAGTAAATTCAAATTTTGGAGTTTTCTCATGTACTACAAACTCACAAAATATACAATCTCTAAAACTTTCAATTACAAGTTTCTTTAAATAACTTTCAATATCTACTTCATGTTTCTCTCTCAAAGTTCTTAGGATATTGATTCTACACCACCTACCTATTAGGGGATCCTTCCTATACTCAATTACTTGTTCGTCAATTTCGAAATTTCTTAATGGTGATTTAAGTCTAGCTTTAACTACATGCTTAACATACTTAATGTTACCCACACCATTAATTACAAGTCTCTTGATCATAGTATTAATATGTTAGAGGTTTCTTCTATACTTGACTCTACTTTAAACTATGTTTACTGCAGTCTCACCTCCACGTGAAAACATATAAATTACGTACTTACGATTTAACTATCGTGAGAATCCTAATTATACATCCACATCTGGGATTTTTTGGCGGTAGTGAAAGACTCACTAGAATCTTATGGATCTCATGTACTCCTTTAACGAAGTTATCTTCAAGTATGAACCTGATGTAGTGTTATCTATGATTCAGGAACCCATATATGCAGTTCTTGTAAAGATAGTTAAACCTGAACTTAAGAGTGCCATATACATTCATTACCCAATTGAGGAGGAGTTAACTTCAGAAAACTTTTACTTCTTTGTGAGTTCATACAGATTTCCATCACTTTACGAGCAGTTCTATAAAACTCCTGACTTACACATGACAAACTCTAACTACACAGCACACGCCTTATATTCCATGTTTGGTATTGAGAGTAATGTTGTGTATCCTGCAGTAGAGTGGGACTTTTTCGAGACTAGTGAGGAAGCGAGTGAGGAGGAGAGAAAGGGAAACATACTATGTATTGGTCGTTTCGTTCCTCAAAAGAGGCAGGATGTGCTTATAGATTGGTTTAGAAGAATTATTAAGCCTAAATTTCCTCAATCAAGACTTATACTTATCGGCATACCTGACAAGAGACACATAAAGTATTACGAGAGGTTGAAAATGCTTGCTGAAGAAACTAAAGACGTAGAGTTTATTGACAGAGTTCTCACTAATGAAGAAATCATTAAGTACTATAGAGAGGCGAACGTGTATATACACTTAAGAATAGGTGAACATTTTGGTCTTGTTCCTGTTGAAGCAGCAAGTCAAGGAGCAATACCAATAGTGCCTGAAAAGTCAGGTATAGCTGAACTGGTTTCTCACGGTAGAGACGGCTTTATAGCATCTAATGATGAAGAGTTTATAAGATACCTATTAAAACTTCTAGCAGCATCAAAGGAAGAACTTCAAAGAATGAGAAGATTTGCACGTAGAAAAGCTTGGTACTTCAATCCTGACAGATTTGCAAAGGAAGTATTAGCATCGCTAAGAATCATCACTAAAGTTGAAGCTCTCAAAACCATTAAGATCTTTAAACTATCATAGCCGTATATCTTCTTAAAACACAGAAACTATGTAGAAATGTTTAAGAATAAGATTCTAAACGTACTTGAAGGATACGATGGGTGCATTAACCATAGTTGCAAAGTATCTAATTGTAGCTAACATAGAAGTTCAAGGACTAGTAGACAAGCCAGACATCATTGGTGCTATATTTAGTCAAACAGAGGGTTTGTTAGGTCAAGATCTAGATCTTAGAGATCTACAGTTGAATGGTAGAATTGGCAGAATTGAAGTTGAGGTTGAACATAAGGGAGATAAGACTGTAGGTAAGATACACATACCGTCAAATCTGGATAGATATGAGACAGCACTTATAGCTGCTATGATTGAAACCGTAGATAAGGTTGGTCCTTACAATGCTAAGGTAAGTATTCTAGAGATTAAAGATCTACGTGAAGAGAAGAGGAGAAGAATTGTTGAAAGAGCTAGAGAGTTGATTAGTAAGATTGAACGTGAAGTATTACCAGATGCTAAAGAGTTGATAAGTAGACTTGTAGAGACAACGAGAGAAGCTGAACTTACGAGATATGGATCTGAAGGACTACCTGCAGGTCCTGATGTTGATAAGGCAGACACAGTAATTATTGTTGAAGGTAGAGCTGACGTCTTGAACTTATTGAAGTACGGTTATAGAAATGTAATTTCAGTTGAAGGTGCTAGTGGCGGTATTCCTAAAACTATCATTGAGCTTAGTAAGAAAAAGACTACAATAGCCTTTGTTGATGGTGATAGAGGTGGCGAGATGCTTCTTAGAGAATTACTTAAGGTTGCAGACATCGACTACATAGCTAAAGCGCCACCAGGCAAAGAGGTTGAGCAATTAACAGCTAAAGAGATTGCAAAAGCATTAAAGAATAAAATACCCGTAGAGGAGTATTTGGCTAGTCTAAAAGAGAAACGTGAAGAAGTTAAGCCTATTGAGGCTAAGCCTCTACAGATAAGTGAGGCGCAGCCATCACAACCACAAATTGAAGTTCAAATACCTACACCACAAGTTAAGCTTCCAGACAACGTGATTGAGGAGTTGAAAAAACTTTCAGGAACTTTAGAAGCAGTTATTTATGATAATTCATGGAATATTGTTAAGAAAGTTCCTGTTAGAAACTTAGTAGAAACTCTTCAACAGCTAGATTCTGCACATGCAGTAATCTTTGATGGTGTGATAACTCAAAGACTAGTAGAAGTAGCTTCAAGTAAAGGAGTGAAGTTAATTATTGCTTCAAGAATTGGTAGTGTAACTAAACTTCCAGGAGATATGACGTTATCAACTATTGAGGATTACTTAAAGAGTGGTTAAGTAAAGTAATCTAGAATTGATGTAGATCTTCTGCCGCTGAGAACTTCATCCTCCCTAACGCCTAATACTTTCAAAATCCTCATAACTGCAGGTAGTACTTGCTTTTCAATGTAATAGTTAATGTCTATCTCGTTAAGATCTTTAATGAGTATATAAGGTTTGGCTCTGTATGCTAGTTTTGAACCTCCTTGCTTAGTAATGACAAATCCTACAGCATCTCCCTTACCAACCTTATATCCATGCTCTATAAGTTTCTTAGCAGCAGCAACGTGAGGTGTAAGTACTTTATATTCACTTAAGCTCTTATCTAGAGTTTTCCAAATAATAACCTCATCAATGTTGAACTTTAATTTCTTCAATCTCTCAATGGTCTCATATACTAACTTTAATGCTTTTTCAATATTTCCTTCTCTTAATATTATCTCTACAACTTTTTCTTGAAGATCTTTAGCAATATCTGCCCAGTCACCTCTTACAGTTTCAAAACCAACAACATCTATCTTATCGTCGATAGTTAATCCTGCATACCTCTTTTTGGCTTCGGTGAAGAGTACTCTTCTATATATTCTATCGATTTTAATTTCAAAACCTAACTCCTTCTCTACGTAGTTTACTAACTTCCCAATCAATTCTTCTCTATACTTCACGAATAGGCTATCAGTATCGCCATAAATTACTTGTAATCCTATCTTTCTTGCATAGTTAATCACATCTTTAAGTAAAGTTCTTGCCCATGCAGTTACAGCTTCAGCAACTTCTCTTCTATACCACCTAGCTCCAAGCCAACCACAGTAACCGTACATGGCGTTTGCCATGATTTTTAAAGCCCTTTGTCTCTCGTTTAGAAATACCCATTCTGACGAGTCTTCAGAGAATTTGTTCATAAGTTCTCTGACTCTTCTTCTAGCACATACAAGTTCTTCAAGAATTTCAGGATATAGTCCTTTAGGTTGTTTTCTGAATCTATGATGAACTTCAGGTGCTTCATAGTAATCGTCAATTTCTTCCCAAGGTTCAACGTATGTATCTGGAGATATGTTGTACTTCATCATGATGTTTAGACCTGAAATTGAAGATAACTGTATGGCGTATGGTAGGAACTTCTCGCCGAGCTTATAAGTACTTACAACATCATCAATAGCGTATTTGATAAGTAGTTCTCTTTTCTTCTTATCACTCCAATACTCATAAACTCTATGACCTGGAATTAGCACTCTCTCGCTTCTCTTCATGATTCCAAAATATTCAGCAGCATAGTCTAGGGACTTAACTTTCAATTCAGGAATATCCTCAATGAAGTTGTACAAGTCAATATTTGCTCTACCAATGATAGACCAGTGACCATAAACGCTCTGCTCTGGCTTACTTTCTACTCTAGATATATCAAACTTAATACCTAACTTCTCGCATCGTTCAACTAGGTATGGTATATCGAAATTATTACTATTATAACCTAAGATTACATCTGGATTATATTCTTTCACATAATTTACAAACTCCTTAATTATAACTCTATCATTTCTCTCATCACTAGCTATAAATGTTTTTAGCTTGCCATCACTATTCATGGTTGTTATTATTATTATTGGATCTCTTTCAGGATTTGGCATGCCTTTAGGGTTATAGACTTCAATATCGAAAGCAAGCATCTTAAGTTTAGGTACTTTATGATCTTCAACAACTTCTGGTTTACTCTTCACTAAATACACGCCATCTATGTATTTGTACGGATTCTTGATCTCTTCATAATTCTGAATTATGATCCAACTACTTGGTTTGATGCCCATGTCAATCATGTATCTCATGTAGAATCTAATGTCGGCTTCTACAACCTCCTCAACTTCACTTAACGATCTGACATATTCTCTAAGTTCTTTAACTTTAGCAGGTATTGTCGTTACAATTTTGAGAACTTTTTTCTCTCTACCGAATAACTTTCTTACACATGACTCAATACTTAACGCTTTACCTTCAAGTTTCTTCTTAACTTTACCTTCATCAATGTTATCTTTAATTATGGCGTAGAAGTATGGTCTAAATGATCTGTCAAGAACTAGGACTCTTCTTCCATACTCATCAATACCGAACATTCTAATTTCTGGAACATTACCTATAACGCTGTACGTTATGTCTAGTAACCAAAATTTTAACACATCTTAACTACTAAACTTGATTATTAAATCTCTTCCTCTATCATCATTACTGTGAGATAGTTTCTGCGTTAAATTTAAAACAGACTTTACATTTAAGGTCTATAGTGTAGGAGGGATTTATGTATGAGTACTAGGACTAGTGACTCATCATTAACGCGTGAAGAGGTTGAGGAGAAGTTAAAACAGGCATTGTACTATCTTACACGTGTTGTTCAAGATATGGGTGTTCCTAGAAATATTAGAAGAGCTGCAAGTGAAGCTATTAGAGTACTTATGGATAAAAGTATGAGTCCAGGACTTAAAGCATCAACAGTTATCGGTATTCTTGATGAAGTACTTATGGATCCCAATATGCCACTCTTTAGTAGAGTTATTTTTTGGCAAGTAATTTCTATCCTAGAACAAATCAAAGATGTTGTGTAAGATATGTATACGCTAGTTCTCTCAAGATCCTAATGTCATAATTACCGTAAGTGTTAAGTACGTAATTTACAGTACCACTAATCTTACTGCATAGCCAACCACACTCAACATTTACACTTCTCACCAATACTACTATGCCATTTACAATCTTCACACTCTCTTCTCTAATCATTTCTTCGAGAGTATTGACAAATTGAGTACTTGCAATTAAGCCTGAATCTACATACCAGTCAAAGATGTTAAACATGCCGATCTTATCGACAAGTAGGGTCAAGTATATTAGCTTTTCAAGCTCTATCTTTTTAAGTCTTCTCAAAATCTCACTTAATATAGCTTTGGCAAGCATTGCTAGTCTATTCTAACTTCTCCAAGATAAATATTCTTAACGACACAATATTTAGCCTAATCTCCATATGGAGTAAGGTTTATAAATACTAAACTCTATAAGGTAAATCGAGCCTTTAAAAATTAGATGAGGCTCCCAACACCTCATGGGGGGTTATCCCCCGTGAATGTTGGGGGCTGATTGAGACCCGACTACCGGGTCCTCACACCGAGCTGGGCTTGGACCATACTAAGATTAAGGTCTATAGTTTAGATAGAAAACGCTACTTAATAATTCCAAGATATTTCAATTCTATGGAACTAGGATTTTATGTAGGCTTATGGTACGGTGATGGAGATAAAGCTAGAGGCTTTGGTTTTACTAGCATAGACTTTAACCTTGTTAAGGAATTAAAGACCAAACTATTAGATCTGATAAGTATTAGAGGGTTTAGTAAGTAATGGAACTTTTACAACCATTTTATATCTTAGTGGAGTAGGACTTGCAATACTAAATGTATCAGAGATTAAAACACCAAAACTTACAATATCTATAAGTTCCTAAATCTAATTTTTCGAGATAATCCTTATCAAATTGATCAAATTCGACCCCGCCCCCGCGATAACTCCGCAATGCGGGAAACCGCGACGGGGCCACCCCGAGTGCCGGCCGAAGAGGCCGGCTTTTGCCCGGTGTAAGGAGCCGGGCGAATAAGCGGGGGGCAAGTCTGGTGTCAGCCGCCGCGGTAATACCAGCCCCGCGAGAGAGAGGGAGGTGGGTAAAAATAATTAACAAAGCTTACAACAATAACTAGAATGAACATTACAGCAATAAAAACTACTGAAGTAAGTTTATGATAACCTCATAATCTTCTGTTAAGAAACTTCAATTTAACCTTATTCCCACCTTCCTCTCCGCGTGTGGTCGGGGTGTTTACTGGGCCTAAAGCGCCCGTAGCCGGCTCGGTAAGTCCCCCCTGAAATCCTCGGGCTCAACCCGAGGGCTTGGGGGGATACTGCCGAGCTTGGGGGCGGGAGAGGCCGAGGGTACTCCCGGGGTAGGGGCGAAATCCGATAATCCCGGGAGGACCACCAGTGGCGAAGGCGCTCGGCTGGAACGCGCCCGA
>NJDF01000054.1 GCA_002254895.1 Thermoprotei archaeon ex4572_64 | reverse complement strand
TTACTTTTACACCAGTAACTCTAGAGTACTCAATAATGGGGGCATATGCATTATGTTCATCAAGGATTGTAACTCCAGCATTTACTGCCTTACTTATTAACCATCTAGCCCACTCTATCATGTTTAATGAGATACCTTTACCAGGAATGTAGTACTTTACGGTATAGTCAGGATTATATACTTCAGCACCTTCATACTTATGATCAACAACTTTGCTTGGAATGTCTATTCCTAACTTTTCAAGATGATGTGTACCTATAGCATCACCTGTGTACTTGTATATCTTATCTACACTTCTAATTTCTATTAAACATACATTTAATCCAGCCTTTGCTAGTAGGTAAGCTGCGTAAGTACCTGCAGTACCTGCACCAACAATAGCTACATCAAACTGCATAGTTCAGGAGTTAACGTTTAAAGTTTATAAGCATTTAACTTATTCAAGAGTAAGTCATCTAGCCTTGATGTAGTGTTTTTTAAATTCTTGAAAAAATCTACTATCGTGTACTCATGAGCGACAAGGAGCTGTTAAGCATGTTGCCTAAATTGTCGGACTTGTTAAAAAGAGAACCTATAAGAGTTGAGAAGGTTGTAGCTGACGCTATTAGAGTTAAAGGTGTTAGAAAAATACTTGCAGATCTTGAAAGAGAATTAAAGGGTCTTGGAGATGTTGCACTAGACATACTTAGTAGTCTAGCCATTGGTAGACACGTCCTCATAATGGGACCTGTAGGTATTGGAAAGACAACACTTGCAGAAACTTTAGCAGAAATACTACACATTGCTGATCCACCATACATTGAAGTTGCTTGCCATAGCCACATGACTGCTACAGAACTTACAGGTGATATTGATATTGCAGTAGCTATGCAGGCTGGTCTAGATCACCCACTAGCCTTCATTCCTGGCCCACTAGTTATGGCTCATGGAAGAATACTCATACTTGATGAAATTAATAGACTCAATCCATACAGTCAAGCAGCACTACTACAAGCACTTCAAGAACATTGCGTATACATTAGGGGTTTCAGAATTAGAAGTGATTTTCTAGTAATTGCAACGTCAAATCCAGTAGAGTATTCAGGAGTCTACGAGCTTAGTGAAGCACTTGCCGATAGAATGAAGGTAGTAGAGATTACGTATCCTGATCGTGAAGTACTTAGAGGAATACTTTTCTGGAAGTCAAACATAACGCTTGAACATCTAGGTCTTAAAGTTCCTGAATTTATGGTTGAAGTTATGATCAATTTGGTAACCATACTTGCACAGGATAGTAATATAGAGGTAGGTCCAAGCATAAGATCAGCAATATTTGCACTATCAAATTCAATGACTAGAGCTTGGATTGAGGGTAGAGAACCAAGCATTAATGAGCTTAAACATGAAGTAATAAGTAACATGATATCTGTAGTTAGAGGTAATTTCTCTAATGAAGCTGAGAAGAAGGAGTACCTTCTTAAGAAGTTTGATGAAGCTTTACTAATTGCTAGACGAACAGCGAGAAGGTAATAATAAATTCAATTACTGAATAAGTAAATTACGACGTTTAAGTGTTAGCTAAGTCCTTAACAGTAAATTATAAAACTTATAGACTAAGAAGTTTTTCGAGAACCGTGGATTTTAGGAGTGATTTAAACCATAGTTTGAGAATTGAAAACCTAGTAGTTAAAGTTTTAGAGAAAGTCTACGAGTACTTATGTAGAGATGATAGAGTTGTTAGACCTGGTTCTATTAGAAGTTTTGAAGCTGCTGCTCTTGATGCAGTCATGAGAATTTCACTTGAGTCAGGAGTTGATAATGAGAAGTTTAAAAGGATAGTGACTAGAACTGGAATTGAAAACCTGATACTCTCTGTAGAGACTCTAAATCCAGATGAAAAGAGAGAAGTCTTAAGAGAAGCCTTTGAATATGCACTTAATGAAGCTCTACATGAGACAATTCGAGAAGCTGAATCGTTAATGAGAAGTTCATTAAGTCAACAGACAAGTAGAGAATCTAAGTCAACTAAGGAGTCCGAATCATCAAGTAGAAGTAATTCTTCAGGATTGAGAAGTAGTTATCAAACTAGTAGGAGAGGTTTTGAATCTCAAAGTTCTGAAACTTCAATATCGAGAATGTATGATCATTTAAGTACTAGAAGAAATATTCATACAGTCAGAGATTATCCTAACCTTGATGTTACCAGTATTGGTGAGAGTGACGATAAGGACATGAATGACATATTGACTACCATGTATGAAGTTCTCTATGGTGGTGTAGGTACGGCTAATTTTCTTAACCTAGCTCAGCTAATAAACATGTTTGCACACCCCTACGCAAACATCATTCAGAAAGTGATTGTTTTAAGAAAGATGGAGAATTACCTAAGAAGTTATGGACTACTACAGATGGATTACAAGACTAGAAGAAGTGAGAGGAGAGTTTTTGAAGAACTCAGAAACGTCGTTAGAGGAACTTCAAGTGAAGGTGGTCAAGTAAAGGTAATTAAATTTACAGATCCAAATAAGTACCCAACATACGTTGTCAGCGTTAGAGAGTTCAGATTTGGCGATAACTACTCAAGTATTGATCTAGACAAGACAGCATTAAACATTAGTAGAAAACTACTTATGAATAAACCCGTGACCACTAGAGACATAATTGTTAAAGAGTATGCAGGAATTAAGACTATAGACCTAGTTCTCTGCTTAGACGTTTCAGGTAGTATGAGAGAGCTTAGTTGGGGTGTACCTAAGATAGAAATTGCTAAAGACGCCATATCTAAGTACATAAACTTTCTAACCACTACAAGTGATAGATTAGCTCTGATATTATTTAACTTTAGAGCTGACGTATTGTGGAGTCTTCACATGGTTAAGAAGTTCTGGAAGTACATGATGTACATACTTAAATACATATATGCGGGAGGAGGCACAAACCTTGCACACGCATTAGAGAGAGCGAAAGAAGTGCTTGCAAGATCTAGAAATTCATCAAAACATGTAGTGTGTATAACTGATGGTAGAACTGTAAATGCTAACTTATGCATTAAGGAGGCATGTAAATTAAGAAGAAGTGGAGCAACTATATCGACTATAGCTATAGGTGAGAATAGTGATGATGATCTACTTATGAGACTTTCAAAAATTGGTGGAGGACTCTTCATAAAGATAAGCAGTATCTACGAATTGAGTAGAGCCTTAATAGTAGATAAACTACATACAGTATGACTGAGAAATGTCTTAAATATTTGAAAAATCTTAAAGAACTCTCCTTAATGAATATCACATCTTGAATATCCTATCTATCAACTCCACATCGCTAGTACTTAATCTCCATCCAAGTGCACCTGCAATTTCCTCTAATTCATAGTTTCTTTAAGTGGTACTGCAGGATTAGGTGCATGTATGAGGTAAATATCGATGTACGTTCCAAGCCTCATCACACTGCCCTTAGCTGCTCTAATAACATCATCGTATCTTAAATGTGTTGGCCATACCTTAGTGACAATAATTACTTCATCTCTATTAAAGTCCTTAATAGCTTCACCGACAAGTTCTTCTGCATGACCAGCACCGTACATTTCAGCAGTATCTATAAGTTTAAGATCAAGTTCAATAGCTCTCCTAATGAGACGTATCCAATACTCATCTCTAGAATAGTCAGGATACCAGTAGCCACCACCAATACCCCAAGTACCAAAACCAAGAATAGGAATTTTTACGTCAACCTTACCTAACGATCTATACCTTACAGTCATGTTCTACTAACCTTAAAGTTAGACTTAATTATTATTTATTATTTTCATAGTTTAGAACTTTACAATCATGACGTCAACTTCTCTCTATAATTATTGAAAATTTTTAGAACTCTACTTAAGAGTAATGCTTAAATACTCAATTATCTATGGCCTCTCTTGGGTGTTGGGTCTTTGCCACGATACTCATCAAGGTAGGGGGTTCAGTAATTAAGAAAAGTATTGATAACTTACTGAAAGAACTAGCACAGATTCATGGTAAATTCAGTATAGTCTTAGTGCATGGTGGTGGCTGGTTCGTTACTGAGATCATGGAGAAAATGGGTGTTAAGCCTATCTTCGTTAAGAGTCCTAGTGGAGTTGTAAGTAGATATACTGACTGGAATACCCTTCAATGCTACGTAATGGCCATGATGTGGATTAATAAGCAACTAGTCTCTAAACTTCAAAAACTTGGAGTTAAAGCTGTAGGCCTTTCAGGTAGTGATGCTTTCATTCAGAGCAAGTACAGGGTGGTATGAAGAGAAAACTCTACATGTGTGCTGAAATGGCTAAATGTGGTTGTGAAGTAATCATCGCTAACGGAACTATTGAAAAACCAATAACTTCAGCTTTAAATGGTTTAGGAACACATATCCAACCCATAACAAAAAACTTAAATCCTCAACATTAGGGGGATTGGTATGAGCTCAAGAAAATTTACATGTGATGTGTGCGGTTCAGAAATTGAAGTACCTGCAGATGTAATGGATGGAGAGTTAATATCATGCCCTACTTGTGGACAAAAATATCAGGTTGTTATTCAAAGTGAGAATGTTCAGTTAAAAGCTATTACTGTCGAAGCTGAAGATTGGGGAGAGTAGGAGAAATTGAAAGTATGAGCAAGAATGTATACTTCATATACGACGTTGTTAGACTTGACGAGAAGTATTTAATAAACGAATTTAAAAGTAGAGATATCAACTTAAAACTTGTAAATGCTGAGAATGAGATCTTACAGATCAGTGATCTAAGGCTTGAAGGAGTTGGCTTTATAAGAACTATTAGTCAAACAAGAGCTCTAATATCATCATACATTTACGAGACTCTAGGATGTACTAGTATTAACAACTTCAAATCCATGATTATTGGTGGAAACAAACTCTTCACCCTAATGCTGCTTAGAAAGTATGGAGTACCAATACCGGAGACTTACATAACCTTCTCTAAAGAGAAAGCTCTAGAACTTGCACAAAAATTAGAAAAACCTCTAATTGTGAAGCCTATACAGGGCTCATGGGGTAGGTTTGTAAGTCTAATTAATAGTGCTGAAGAACTTGAACTTCTCATTAAGCATAGAGAAGTTATGGATAATCCCTTAATGAAGATCTTCATGATACAGGAGTATGTGAGAAAGCCTGATCGTGATTTAAGAATTATAGTAGTTAACGATCAAGTAGTTGCAGGTATTTACAGATACTCAACAAGTGATTGGAGAACAAATACCGCACGTGGTGGTATTGCTAAGCCATTAAGGATTGATTTAGAAATTGAAGAGATTAGCGTTAAGGCATCAAAAATAGTAGGTACTGATTATGCAGGTGTTGATCTTATAGAGTCTAAAGATGGTTATAAAGTTCTTGAAGTAAATGTTGTACCTGAATTTAAGAACGTTATGAAAGCCACAGGTGTAAACGTTGCTAAACACGTCGTTGATATGGTTATTGATAAACTTAAAAAGTAACTATTTTCTCAGATACTTTCTTGGTTCTCTAATTAAATCTTTAATAAATTTGAGAAATCCATAATTATGAACTTCAGACATTACAAGCGACCAATCGATTTTATTGAGTATGTACGTTAATGCTATGGTTAATATGATGACTATAACCACTCCATAGATACTCAACTCCTCACCTATAAGGCATAGAAACAACCTACCCCACG
>NJDF01000053.1 GCA_002254895.1 Thermoprotei archaeon ex4572_64 | reverse complement strand
TTATCACGATCATTATAAGGAGATATCTCTATGAGTATTGACCAGTTAATTCATTATGGAAATGTTGATTTATAAGTTAGTTCTTCATAGAAATTACATATGAGCAGTCTTAAGCCTATACACTCATGGCCACACTCTGAACTTAGGGAAATTAAAGATTTTAAGAATATTCTTAACTTACCTAACGTTAAGGAATCACCATTTTATGAAAAACTTAAAGGATTTAAAATTAGGTGTAAGTTATGTAATAGATTTTGTGTTCTTGATCATGGTCAAGTAAGTTCTTGTGGTGCTAGATTTAACTTCGAAGGCAAGTTATACACCGTCACTTATGGACTCTTAACAGCTGTTGAGTCTAGACCTATGGAGATTAAGCCATTCTTTCACTTTAATCCAGCTACGACAGCAACAACAATAAGTACTTGGGGTTGTAATTTTGTATGTGCTTGGTGTCAAAATTACACATTATCCAAGTACGTTAAATGTTTTGGACACTACATATCACCAGAAAAACTTGTAGAGTGGTGTCTTGATGTTGGTGATGATGGCATTAATGTTAGTCTTAATGAACCAACACTACTTACAGAGTATGCTTTAGATGTTTTTAGGATTGCGAGAAGACATGACCTACACTTATCATACAATACTAACGGATACATGAGTCTCGAAGTTCTTAAGGAACTTGTCCATGCAGGTATGCAGGCTCTAAACATCGATGTTAAAGGTTGGGAAAACACTTATAGGAAGTGGTTACTTGTAGATTTTGACAAGTATTGGAGAAATGTTGTAGAAGCTGAGAAGATGGGATTACATGTTGAACTTACTTACCTAGTTATTCCCAGAGTTAATGATTACGAAATTGAAAGTTTTTTAGAGAGAGCAAGTAAAGATCTAGATCCAAATACACCTATACATTTTACAAAATTTCATCCTGATCATAAATTACTTAACACTTACTCAACCCCTATAGAAGTTCTTGAAGAAGCTAGAAATTTAGCAGTTAAACATTATGGATTTAACTACGTCTATATTGGTAATGTTCCTGGACATCCATACGAACATACATACTGTCCAAAATGTGGAAAAATAGTCATTAAGAGGTATGGAATGTATGTTGTAGATGTTAGATTAGAGGTAAAGAATGGTAAGTACATATGTAGATACTGTGGTTCTGAAGTTCTAGTTAGAATATGTACTCTTCAAACCTCACCTAACTTTTTATAAATAATTCTAAATTCACACATTCTCATGAGTAGAAAATTCGTAACTATAGGTCACACTCCAGATCCTGATGATGCTTTCATGTTTTACGCTTTAAGAAGTAGAATTGTAAAGTATGACTTCGACATGATTGAAGTTATTCTAGATATTGAGACACTTAACAAGTTGAGCATGAAGAACCTGCTAGACTTTACTGCTATAAGTGTGTACACATATGGTCATGTATTTAAAAACTACTACTTAGTGAAGTATGGTGCAAGTTTTGGAATCAATTATGGACCGATAGTTGTTAGTCGTAAAGAAAAGATTAATAATCCTAAAGATACACTATTTGCCACTCCTGGTGAATACACAACATCCACACTACTCCTCAAGCTATACTTTGGTAAGGATATAGATACTGTTGTTCTTCCCTTCTCCGAAATCCCCAAACTTGTAGCTATGGGTATAATTGATGCTGGAGTGCTTATACATGAAGCACAATTAACTTATAGAGATTATGGATTAAACAAAGTTATTGATCTTGGTGAATGGTGGTATAGTGAGACTAAGCTACCTTTACCTTTAGGTGTAAATGTTGTTAGTAAGAGACTTAGTAAGGAGTTCACAAAAAAGCTTGTTCAAACTTTTAAGGAGTCTATAACATATGCACTAAAACATGAGGATGAAGCTTTAAGATACGCTCTTAATTATTCAAGGGATAAAGAAATTGATAGAGTAAGAAAATTTGTTAAAATGTATGTTAATGAGTTGTCAATAGATATGGGTAATCTGGGATTAAAAGCAATTGATAAGTTGTTAAGTATTGCTTATCAGGAGAAATTGCTATCTGAAAAACCTGAAATTGAGGTTTTAGATTAGATTCCAATTAATTACAAGATCACTATTAATTTTTAAGCAATTCTTTGAAAAGTACTTGATAGCATCATTAACATCCTTACTGTAGAAGTACTTAATGGCATAAGTATAGTACTTCCTAATTACTTCTCTATTAAGTTCTGGGTATTTAGAAAGTACTCTATCGATGATCATATCAATTCTATTTAACGATCTTTTCAAGTTTTGAAGCAACTTGTTGCTTACAGTACTTACTAGCTTCTTATGCTTATTAGCAAAGTCTTTCTTTACTACAAGTACAACATATACTAAAGGTAATTTGGTTTCTAAAGTCCAAAATTCACCCACATCAATTACTGGTTCGTATCCTCTACATACTGCCTTTAAAGCTAAATCTCCAATTAGTAGTAAAGCATCATGTGTTTTTAAGTAATCGTTAAGTCTTGACAAGTCAATTTCGTCCTTAACTGTACGCACTTCATAACCTTTACTTTTAAGTAGATACTTCAAAGCTTGAAAAGCAACAGTAGTTTCTCTATATGCAAGTATTGTTAATCTTTTAGGTAACTCTTTATGTTTTGAAAGTAGTATTACACTTAAGACCTTACCTCTACTATGTATTGTTATTGATGGAATTACGTACAATTCATTACATAGATCTAAGGCGTAAGTTATGGGTATGAAGGCTAAGTGAACTTCATCGTTAATGAACATTCTGGCAATGTTTGAAGGTTCATCTCTAATAACTTCAATTTCTGAATTTTTAAGATTATGAAATATGGGCTCGTTGTGAATGTATGAGAGACCTCCAACCTTAACTCTCAACTAGATCACTTACATCTTCTTCATAATTAGCTTATTTAAGTATTTTAATTATCTAAATAGCCACTTCTCTTTAGGCATGATTATGTCTCTTAAGCTGCACTCTTCACATTCTTGATAATTTAATCCTCTAATAATGATTACAGGTATTCCTTCAGAACCTTGACCCATAATTAATTCTGCTGCTGCAGCAATTTCATCAACAATACATACTTTTGTAGTCTTGAAGATATAGCCATACCTATCTTTCTGACCTATATAGTTTTTAAATGGTTCAATTCCTGCAAAGCCTATACACATATTTACAACACCTTCTCTGAAAGGTCTACCATAGGTATCTGTTATAATGACTGCTACTTTCTTTCCTGTGAGCTCCATAATTTTACTTCTAATTCTCCTAGCACTGATGTCAGGATTTGTAGGTAATAGGGTAACTCTTCTTCCTGAACCATTCACATTTGAGAAGTCTATACCTGAATCTGCACATACTATTCCATGCCTAGTTAATGTTATTATGTGTCCTCTCTCAACTTTCAACACCTCCAAAGCTTCATTAAGAATTAACTGTACTAATCTTGGATCCTTACCAGTGTTTGCACTTATTTCTAATGCTTCCTCAGTAACGTTGTTAATCTTGTCCAAATCAATAATTCTACCTTCACTTTTAGACACTATTTTTTGAGCAATAACAATCACATCACCATCATTGATTTCAATGCCTAATTTCCTAACATGCTCAACAATAATTTCACCAATATCATCTCCAGGCTTGATTTCTGGAAAATCTTTAAGACCAATAATTTCGATCTTTCTAACCATTAAGTAACTCTTAGAAAGGTACTTATATCTTTAAAACTATAGCACCATAATTTACAGGCTTAACAAGCATTGCACTTATGTTATGAACTTCAATGAGGTGCTTCACAATCTCTATACCTCTTCTCAAACTATCTATTAAGGCGTAAATTGTAGGTCCCCAAGAACTTTGACCGATACCTAGTACGTCAAGCTTTTTAAGAATGTTAATGACTTTAATACATGATGGATTGTAGATATCCTTTTGAACGTTAATGAACATTTTACCGACTATTATCTGTAATTCTGTTAATGCTTTACCAAACTTCTCAATATCCTTATCAATTATAGCTGGTACAAACTGTCTATACAGTATTTCTTGAGCTTTAAATACAAGTTCTTCAGGTATATTAATGTTTTGACTAAATATTTTCTCCTCCTCCTCTTCACTTAAACCTCTACCTTCACTTGGTAAGGTAATTATGAAGTACCAATTCTCGGGAAATTCAATTCTGGCATGTAGTTTGGGAAATTCTTCAATCTTATCCTTACCTGAATCAATGATTAGGCCTCCATATTGAAAGATGTAGGTACCTATACCTGAAACTTTACCTCTACCTAGAATTTTAGCCACTTCCATTATTGAAACTTCTATGTCAAAGAGTGTGAGTAGTCCTTTAGCTATTGATAGCATTAATTGTGTTGTTGAGCCGAGACCAACATGTTTAGGAATAGACTGTATAGTTCTAATTCTAACTTTAGGAATGTTGAAGTGCTCTCTAAGTCTTTCAAGACAATACTTAACTTCAAGATATCTATCACTTTCAATGACATCTTCACTATGCTCTTCAACTTCTACAATAGTTCTTGGCCTATCAATAGCTAAGCCAACACATCCATACATTTTAAATTTTCTATTAAATGGATTAATTATGCCGAAGTGCAATCTTGCAGGTGAAAGCACGAGTATTCTTGTCATATCAATCTCCACATTCTCAATAATTCATATATGGTCTCTACAAGATTGTTATAGTAATTTGAGTTAGATACTTTCTTAACGATATTTAGAGAATGCAATACTTTCTCAACAATGTTCTCACGGTTCTTTAAAGTCTTGACTTTAGTTGTGTATATTATCGCTTCAAGAAGTTGAGTAAATGCTCTTGTAGGTATGAAGTATACTTTCTCAACTTCAATATTAACAATTTTGAAGTTAGCGATTAAAAGAGATGGTTAAGAGGAAATTACTGCCTTAGCATCTAAATTGTGACTGGTTGAAAGATATTTGAATTAACTAGTATGTTCTTCTCAAAGTTACATATCGATATCAAGTTCTTCATAAGCTTTTACTAGCTTTGCTTGAAGGTATGTTAGAACTTAGATATAAATGAATGAATTTCAGTGTTGTTTAGAGAAAGATTTGTCTAGAAGAAATACGTAAAGGTTTAAAATGAATATTGCGTGGGGAGTATGTGGTGCAGGACATTTACTTAAAGAAAGTGTAGAAGTTATAAAGTGTTTATTAGATAGAAAGATAAATGTGACACTATACGTCTCAAATGCAGGTTATGAAGTACTTAGAATGTATGGTCTTCTAGATGATTTAATTAAAACTTTTCAAAAACTTGATTATCCTAGTGATCTTATTTTTGAGAAGGATGAGGGTAAGTCTTATCCGAGAACTGCTAGGGTATATTTAGGAATCTATAAGTATGTAGTTATATCACCTGCAACACTCAATACCATGGCAAAGATAGTTCACGGTATATGCGACACCTTAATTACAAACCTAGTAGCACATGCATTAAAAGCACAAGTACCAACAATTATCGTCCCTTCCGATACTGATCATGAAGTTAAGTCGAAAGTGCCCATAATGATTAATAGAGCTTCATGTAGAGAATGTGAGAAATGCTTAGTTATTAGTAAGTGTCCAGAAAAAGCAATTTACCTGAGAAGTGATGGTCCTCATATAGATCTTCTTAAATGTAATTTATGTAAGGTATGTGTGTATTCATGTCCTAAAGGAGCTATAGTTACTGATGTTGATGTTATAGTTAAGCCTCACCCATTAGTTAAGAAAATTCTTGAAGGATTAAGAAGTATGGGATTAATTATTCTTGAAGATCCTAGACACGTTCTGAACGTAGTTTAGTAGTATGTTTCTGTAACTATTCCCTTATGTAGTGCTGTTGCTACAAGCACACCATTAACTCCAATATTCTTCAACCTTAAGATATCATCAACACCTCTAACACCACCACCTACAATTAGTTCTCTAGAATATGCACTTCTTACCTTACTTACAAGATTAATGTCTATTCCTCTTAAAGTACCTACAAGGTCTAGAAAGATGATTAATAACTTCTTAACACTTACTCTGTTGAGAATTGATAATACGTCATTAATGTTGAGCTTGCAGTTTTTAAATTTAACCATACCATACTCAACATCTAGACTTGACACTCTATCTTTTAATTCTTTTAATTCTTCAAAATTCAAGTATTCTGTGCCTACAACGTATTCAAGATCTTGAGTATCTTCTCTGTAAAGTCCACTTCTACCAACATCTGCAAGTACTTTAAAGTTAAGTTTTAAAGCTTCTCTAATCACGTGTTCATTACTTCCAGTATTTGTAATTGAGTCAATGTCAGCAATGTATACTTCATGAAAGCCTCTTCTTTTTAAGATTCTAAGAAGTTCGTAAGGATCAGCACTGCTTGTTAACGTGCTATCTCTTAACGGTTCATATTCTTCACGCTTACCTGAAACTGCATGAACAACTTTTCCTCTCATAATGTCAATTACGGGAATAACTTTAATGTACATGGTTCTAGAATGTATGTTGTTTACTTAATTATGAATCTTACTAATAACTTTAATTATGATTTGGCTTATAATTAAGAATCTATAATTGAGTTTAGTGGAGAATAAATGATCAAAATTGTTGAAGAATGGGAAAATCTTATTGATATAATTTCAAAAACTCTATGCATGACTATCTTGTAGGATTGTTCTAGCTAGATAGCGGGCCGGCCGGGATTTGAACCCGGGACCTACGGGTTAAGAGCCCGCTTAGAGGGAGTTCCTTTACTCCTCGCTCTACCGAGCTGAGCTACCGGCCCTGACTTGTTCATCTGAATTTTTAGGCATTTTTTAACCTTTTCTCACATCTAACTCACGTTCTTGAAGGTTTTATAGGTATGGTACATATGAATACAGCTACCTCTTGACCAACATTCCAGTAGGCGTGGGGTATGTTTGGCGGTATGTATATGGCTGTTCCTTCACTAACTTCATAATACTTATCACCAATCTTCAACTTTAACTTACCTTTAAGTATGAAGATCTCATGCTCCCATGGGTGTGTATGTTCGAGAATTTCACCACCAGGATCTACTTCAAAAATTCTCATAGCATATGTTGGTGCTCCATCTTTCTCACTAATAAGTACTCTAATTCTAGTCTTTACTGCACCTTTAACTTCTTCTGGCCTTACTTCACTGTAATGTATTACCTTCTCTCTAGTACTCATACTTCTCAAAATTGTACTTCATTTATTAGAATTATTGTGTTCTTATTTCAATAACGTCACCATCATTTAAGACGTAATCTAAGCCAACTCTCTTGAAGTAGTTTGGAAAGGTTTCTACTCTCCAGATCTTAGCATACTTGAAATTCTTATAGAGTTTTGAGTGCAGCATTCTTGCAAGTTCACCAACAGTTACTCCTCTCTTGACAATGAATGGTTTATCTGAGAACTTGACGTTGTGTGGCTCTTTAGTGAAGATTCTAATTAAGTCTAGAGTTTTCATAATTTTCTCTAAAAACTCGTCATAGTCAATTCTACACTTAATTAGTGAAGTTTTAATTATGGTGAAATTTTTCTCAAGCTCTCTAACCTCATCATCAATTCCTGAAAATGCCTGATCAATCTTATTAATCATCACTATGGATGGCTTGTAGACGTATTCTCTAATTATAGCTTCTTCAATATCTTCAATACTTGCCTCACCCTCAATAGTAACTAAAGCATTTCGTATTCCATAATCTTGAAGAAGTTTTTTCACATCTTCAGGACTCACACATAATTTACCAATAATTTGAATACCTCCCGCATGTTTACGCTCAATTCTAATTGCAGCTTTGGGCTTACTTAAGTGTATACCGTGAAGTCTAAATATGCTTAAAATTCTCTCTAACTGCTTCTTTATACTCATAGTTGCATCTAGCTGGATAATTACACCATCAGCGTTTCTTGCAAGTGCTATAGCCATAGTGTTCTTTAAGAGACTTGATTTTCCAGAACTTGGTGGACCTATAATGACTAGTTGAATATCACCTTCCTTCTCTATATAGAATTTAAGACCAGAACCTGATCTTACACTTCTCTCTTTGATCTTCTTTTCTTCAATTTCCCTTCTAAGCTGTGCAATTCTTCTACGAACCCAATGGACAAGATTCTCAGTACCTTTATGTTTAGGAATTGCACTTAAAAACTCCTCAAGAGCTCTAAGCTTCTCTTCAGAGCTTTTAGCCTCCATTACTTTAATCCATTTAGCACGAGCTTCAGGTGGCAGGTTAGTAACCATAACGTGATAAAACTTACTACTAAACTCCTTTTAAAGAATTTTCAACATGAAAGAACACTAAATAAGTAGTACCAATCAGCACTACTGATGGCAAAGCTCCATTACATGTAAATCAATATTCACAACATTTTTACTCTATGAATACCAATCCATGTGAAAGCTCTATAGGAATTTCAAAATACTTAAAATAGAATCTCTGAAGAAGAGAGCTGATTTAAGAATAAGATACACGAATTAATAGTTAAGGTAATTGAGTTAAAGAAAAATTATTTACAATATTTAAGAAATAGAGTTTTAAAATAATCTACTATATGAGATGTATATCATAGATAATTGAAGAAGTAAACAAATATAATGTATGGATACTCACATAGAGAACAAGAATTAACACCTAAGAATAGAGATTTTGTAATTGTAGGGTAATAATTTTTAAATAAACATCTTGAAGAGCTATATTTAGCTACTTCAATAACATTTCTATTACTAATAGTTGCGATGTTCCTTTTTACAACAAAGTATAGAGAATTAATAACTTCTTCAAGAATTGACACTACTAGATTTAAGAGCAAGTTATTATAATCTTAAAATCTTGTATAAATTCTTCCAAATCTTATTATTAACGTTTACGTAATTCATTACGTATTTCTTTAAGTAATTGTTCAAGTGTAGAGAAGCCTTTCCTAATTTCTTGTTCTAGAGACTCGAATCTGCGTTCCAATCTTGAAATAGTTTCATCAAAATACTTCTTAGTAATATTGCTTAATGTTGAAATTGTTGAAAAGAGTATACCAATAACTGATATCATTAAACTAGTAACATCAATAATTAAAGGTGTGAAAAGTATGAATAAGATTATACCAAGTATGAATAGTATTACACCAAGAACAGCAACTATAAAATATGGTGGATCCATCCACATACCAAAAAACCAATACTTTCTTTCTTTTCTTCTCTCCTCTTCTTCACATTTAATTTCAGACATTACAATTAGGTATTAAGAGTAGTTTCAACATTTTAATCTTACTGTAACGTTTTAATTCCTCATAAATGGTACTAATTATTGAATGTTAATTAATTTTTATAAAATCCTTCACTTCTTCTTGATTCATGACTAAGATTTCAATAATTGGTTCAGGTCGTGTTGGTTGTTCGGTTGCTGTTCACACGATCATTAAGGAACTTGGTGATCTTGTTCTCATAGATGTAGTTGAAGGTCTTCCTCAAGGTGAAGCTCTAGATCTTGCACACATGGCGGCTATACTTGGTGTAAACGTTGATGTTTATGGTTCTAATGATTTTAAAGACCTAGTGGACTCAGACATTGTTGTAGTTACTGCAGGAATTGCTAGAAAGCCAGGAATGACGCGTGAGGATCTTCTTGAACAAAATGCAAAAATTATTAAGGATGTGTGTGAGAAAGTGAAAGAGTATGCTCCTAAAGCTATACTTATCATTGTTACCAACCCTTTAGATGTGATGACTTACTTGGCGTGGAAAATTACAGGTTTTGAAAGAAGTAGAGTAATAGGTTTTAGTGGTATTTTAGATGCAGGTAGATTCAGATACTACATCGCTAAGAAATTAAGTATATCACCGTCAGATATTGAAGCTGTAGTTCTAGGTCAACATGGTGAAGAAATGATACCAATACCGAGACTTACACGTGTAGGTGCACAAGCACTTACAGAACTCTTAACATTTAGCGAAATTGAAGAAGTAATACATAAAGTAGTCAAGGCAGGTGAAGAGATAACTAGATTGAAAAAATGGAGTGCATATCACGCGCCAGGAGCTGGCATTGCGTTAATGATTGAGTGTATAGTTAAGAATCAGAGAAAAATTACGCCATTAACAGCCATACTAGATGGAGAATATGGCTATAGCGATATAGCACTTGAAGTATTGGCTATACTTGGACGTAATGGTGTGGAGAGAATAGTGGAATTATCATTAACGAAGAACGAGAAGAGTAGATTAGACAAAGCAGCAAGTTATGTAAAGTCTCTAATTGAGAAGCTGAAAGGGAAGTACATATAGGATTACTCAGGTATCAAGTGCGTTCCATCACATGACTTTGCATTAAACCATTCAGAACTTTTTAAGCCTTCTCTACAAGTTGCATACTCCATATCTAATCTTCTAGCTTCACTAATTATAGGCCTAAGGAGTTTCTCTCTCTTCTCTCTTCTCAAGTATCTATATCCGTGAATTATGAAGCCTTCATCATAGTATAGTCTTCTTAGCTTATTCTCAACTTCTGGAAGCATACTCACCACTCTCTTGAAATTATCAGGTCTTGCCTTGTATGTTGAGGTCACTACATGCTTCACACCTAAGTTATGAAGAGTACGTACTAACTCTCTAAGTACATAATCATCATCATTTATGTATGGTATTATTGGGTCGATTCTGACACTTACAGGTACTTTATGTTTAACAAGTTCTTCAATAGCTCTTAATCTTTCTTGAGGACTTGGAGCGTTAGGTTCTATCTTCTTCACCAAATTCTCATCGAGATAAGTAATAGTTATACTTACAGCAACTCTACCTACACTAATAAGATCTAAATCCTTAATAACCAAGTTGCTCTTTGTAGTTATGAGAATCTTGCAATTATTCCTTACTAAAAGTTCAAGAACTTTCCTAGTAATTCTTACCTTCTCCTCAATAGGTGGATAAGGATCACTTGATGTTGATAAGTTTACAGGTAGGGAGTGATTAATTCTCTCTAAATCCTTCATTACGCGTCTAATAATGTCCTTCTTGGGAGTACTCTCCCTATAGCCTATATATGACGTTGCGTAGCAGTATAGACATTTATGTGAACATCCAGTGTATGGGTTTAATGTATATTTGGGTGGGCAAGTACATAATTCACTTCTCCATGGATCGAAAGGTCTTATAACACTCACATACCTAAACTTTACTTACTACAGTTAAAGAGTTACTCTCTTAACATATCCAGGCTTTGGTTGATAAAGTTCACCACTCTTAATTAACATGTTTATCAGCTTATCTATGGTTGTTCTATCCATACCGTAATTCTCACCCTCTCTATATATATCATCAATCTTGACAGGTTTTCCATTATTAAATTCCTCAAGTTTTGTAATTATGTTGATGAGTGTTGCTACCTTCTCTTGAGTACTTCTTGGCTTTCCAGTCATTATAATGTCGATATCTATCTTTCCAGTCTCCACATCAATACCTACACTT
>NJDF01000052.1:2704-8911 GCA_002254895.1 Thermoprotei archaeon ex4572_64 | reverse complement strand
GTATATAGGTGATATATTAACATACAGTAATGCAGTTACTGTGACTATTGCATATTCTGTACATATTGCTCTCTTCTCTGTAAGTATATCTAGAACGTCTCTTACACATACTCTTTCTCCATGCTTTACTCTGAAGTATTTTTCATAATCATACTTAATATTCTTATCAATCCACTGTAAAGTTCTTCAAACAGCATCAACTACATCTAAAGGTTTATACTTACCGTAAATGACCTTACCTACAATAGTTATGAAGTTTCTATGAAGTGAACATTTAAGTACATCTTCAAAATCGCAGACATTAGTGCATAGTGTACTTTCATGACCATAGATAGTAATTGAGAGTAGAATGGCAAGGGCAAGAAGTATAATTATATGATGTAGATACGAGGTAGTCTAAACATGTAGCTCAGTATTTTTGAGTAGAATGCCTTAACTAAAAACTATTACTTAATCTAAGCTTAAGTAATTAAGTAAATCTTTTAAGAAGCATAGTTTAACATAAATTGTGATTAAGCTCTATGAACTTGTAGACTTTTTAAATAGATACTTAGATATTGACAAATTTGAAGAAATCGATCCTATCGTCAATGGCTTGGAAATTGAGGGTGAATATACTGTAAGTAAAGTAGCCACATGTGTGAGCATCACTAATAGTATAATTGATGAAGCTGTTAGAGGTGGGATCAACGTATTGATAACTCATCACGGAATAATTACTAGAAGGAATGGTGTTAAGAGAATTGTAGGAAGTTTTAAAGAGAAATTAAGAAAAATTTTGATGAACAATATTTCAGTACTCGCATACCACTTACCACTCGATGCGCATGTAGAGATTGGTAATAATGTAAGTATTGCTAAAGTTCTTAATCTAAATATAATCGATTGGATTTATGAGAAAAATATACCCATAGGTGTGGTAGCATTATGCAATAATAAAGTAAGTATATATGATGTCTATAAGGAAGTTAAAAGTAAGATTAACGAAAAAGCCATACTGCTCAAGTATGGTCTAGATAGGGTTGAGAGAATAGCTATAATCTCAGGTGCTGGTGCTAAGTTCATTAAGAAGTTTACAAAGAGAGAAGTTGATCTATTTATGACAGGTGAGTTCAGAGAGGATTGTGAAGTTTACGCAATTGATGAGAAAATAAATGTTATAGTTATGGGTCACTATGCAAGTGAAGTATTTGGAGTTAGAAACTTAGCAAGACTATTAAGAGAAAAGTTCAACATCGAAACCGTATTTTTGAGATCAGAACAGATAATTTAGGAGTATTTAGAACTTCAAAATTAGATCACCAATCTCAAATCATGCCCACGTCGAGATTTCTCATAAGTGCAGTCATGATTTTAAAAGATGTTCATGATCTAGATTTACCATAATTCTTAATAAGTTTTTGAAGTATTAATGTACTTGGAATATGCACAACTTCACCACTATCTACTCTCAACTTAACAAACATTAACGTTATATCTTCAACTTTACCAGTAATATTTTCAGGGAGAATCTCGATATAATCTCCAATTTCAAAGGGTTTCCAAATCATCAAGACAATACTGGCTGTAATGTTTCCCATGATACTCCATCCTGCAAATGCCAAGAAAACTAATGTACCAAGAACTATTGTGATTATTAGAACCACATTCTGTAGGATATTAAAGATGTTTAGAAGTATAAATATGACAATAATCACAATCAACCACTTCAAAGTTTTCCTTATAATTTCGATAGGCATAGTGGACAACTGCATTCTCATACCAATAACTGGCATGACTATATCAATCAACTTGTAGAAAGTATATCCTCCAACAATAGCCCATATGGTGTAGAAAGTAATGTCTATATAATGTAGGTACGGTATGAGAACTTCAAATCTTTTAAGAGCAAAGTCTATACCAATTAAAATTATTGATAAACTTAGTGGAAATTTAATAACATTAATTATTAAATCATCAATTTTCGTGCCAGTTTTAATAGCAATTCTTGTTAAATACTTTTTAATGACTATTAAGACTACACAAGCAATCATAATTGAAACTATTATTATAATTGCAGAGTAAAGTATATCTACTGGTATGAACATTAAGAAAAGTTAGACATTTCATTATTTAAAACTTTCACATAAAATATGACAACTTCATCGATTCTAACTTCTTAACGATACGTACTTACGAGTTAAATATCTCTCAATCTTGAATCTACGTAAATCATGGTTAAGATGATGAGTAATATCTTTAAGAAAATTCAAAGTCTTAATGTCAAGTCTAAAATACTGAATACATCTAGAAGAATCAAACTTACCCAAAGTAAAGTATCCTAAATCAGCACCAAATTTAAGAATATTCCCAACAACACTACCCTTAACATCTAAACCACAAGAAACACCAACATCAATAGCCCAATAATGCTTAACCTTAACATAACCATCACCATCAAAAACACCAGCAAAGAAGGAAACCCAATCATCATAAGCCTCAGGAAGAACAGAAAAATCGCCAGACAATACTCTATCTCTCCAATGCCATATTTCTCTAATTAAGTTATTGCTCATCACAGGTATGAATCTAATTTGAAATTTTGGTTTACTTATTGACAATGCATATTCAGGTTTTCCAAGCTGAATTTTAACTCTTTTGAAAGTACTCAATACAATTTTGGCAAGTGAAGCTTCAGTTGAAGCAAACATTTGATTCCGCGTACCATCAGCTAATGATAAACCACGTGCATACCATATATTAGGTACTTCACTATTCAAATCCTTAACCTCAACTATACAGTTATTTAGACAAAATAATTCTCTTGCTTGTCTAGTTATAAACTTCATTAACTGAGATAAACTGAGTCCTAACTTCTTTGATAACTTTAGCAGAACATTAAAGGTAGAAGTTATGTGTGAATTTTTCAGCGCTATATCATGAATTTTATCTACAGTCTTTAACGTAACGTACCTTGAATATGCTATACATATCGTATGTATAAGTGAGTTAATAGTATTAAAGTCATCATTAATATCAGGTAAAAGTCTCTGTAATGCCTTAACAAACGCTATATACGCATATTCATAAAGCTCACGTACAAACATGTCAAGTTCTCGTAATGAGATATGCGCTACATTCATGTGAATGATGAGTAACTCTCAAGTTATTTAAGTTGATGTGTATTAAAAATATTTTGGGAGTACACTGAAAGATTATTGTTAAGTATAGAGTGAAGTGCAGGCCCGGGCCGGGATTTGAACCCGGGTTCACGGGCTGTCCGCGTGCGGGAGTGCCGGCGGTTTGTGAAATTTATGGTCTTCAGCGGTTTATATGTTTTTCTGCACAGTATATGTTTGTGGATAGTAAGGTTTATGTGAGGATCTGGTTTCCCTATGATGATAAGTTAATTGAATTTGAGATTCATGTTAAGGAAAAAATATGCTATATGACTGATGACTTTAAAGTCTTGGATGACTATGTTCTTCATCCTCTCATAAGTATGATTATAATTGGTTGACAGGTATAAAGATTACAGATGGACATTATGAACATGGTAAATGGGTATTCGCAAGTACAAAACCTGAACTAGTGGCTTATATTCTTACACATTTTCGAAGTTGTAAAATTACTTTTATCCAAAGAAAACAAAACTCTCGTGTTGAGTTAATGAGTACTGTATATACGGGAGAAGATATTGCAGGACAACTTCTAAATTATTGTGATAAGATACTAAATGAGCTTTTTAATGATGTAAATGTGAATAATAATTATGACACTATTAGTGTTATTAATGAAATTAGAACTGTAATACATCAAAGTTTAGAACCATTACTTGAGAAGTACTTTATGACAAGAATAAGTCAAGCCCTAACTTTCTCAACAATACTTGCAGGGGACGGTGTGAAGTTTAATAAAGGTCTTAGAGTCTCATACTCACTACTAAGATTATCAAGGAATAGAGAATGTATACCCTACGCAAAGGGTTTCGTAATAGATAGCATACTTACATTTCTAGATGAAAGAAGTGTCATTAAATTAAACAAATATCGTTTAAGAATTAGAAAGAACAAACATGAAGGTCAGATATACATAAGCATAAATCCTGAAATAGCACCCTTAATACCACTGATGGTACCTTATGAACGAGGTTTAAGTTACATGTCTTTACTGAGGACGAATATGAACAATATGTGGCAAATTAAGTCTAAACTAAATACTTCACTACTCGATAATCATATGATAGAGAAGGTATGTAGAATAGTAGTGAATTATATTAAGTATGGATACATAGCACATAAAAAAGAAAAAGATCATTACTATTTAGTCCTTAAGATTCGAGGAAATCATATCAACAAAGTTGTTGAGGAACTAAGAAACTCTGGATTTAAACCACAGACTTACAGATCAAGACCTAACGAAGTGAGGATCTATAGAGGTAAGGAAATCCTAGCAAAAATTCTTGCAAATTATGGAAAATTGTTAGGAACTAAAAAGTACAGAGAAATACTAGAACGGTGGTTTGAAAGGATAGGAAGTTGAACCGCCGGCACTCCCGACACCACAGGCCCGCATGTTAACCAGACTACACTACCCGGGCCTCTTTACTGGTTGTTCGTAATGTGTTTAGGGTTTTTATTTCTTACCTTTGTACTTTACATTATGGTTTATGTGTTTATTGGTTTTGATGATATGGATACTCATGACGGTGGTTGTACTACTTACGTTATGTATCTTTTTTTGAAAGAATTGGTTAGAAGGTTTGGTGATTGTGTTGTTGATCTTCCAAGACTCGTCAGACTTAATCCGTATGTGCCGTTTAAAACTAGAGGAAATGCTGCAGTCTCAGTTATTCTTAATGTGAGTGAAGATGATGTATGTGAAGTTATTGATATTGCGAGATGGGTAGTAACTAATCATGTCAAGATTAAAGGAAAGACAAGTCCAGGTTTTGTATACTATGTATCAAATAGTTTGAATATTCCAGAAGAATTGAAGCAATTCTACATGAAAGCTTTAACAGACATAATTCTAAAAGATTATGCGTTGAAACTAAGTAAAAAGCTCAACATTCACGTAGAAGGTGGTCGTGGAATCATAGGTGCTCTTGCAAGCTTAGGAGAAGATTTCAGTAATGATGTAACTTACGAGGTGCTGGTATATAGAGATGGTGAAGAGAGAGTAGAAATAACATCAAGTACTCTTAAGAACATTAGCGAAGCTGCGAAACCCTTCACCTTCCTAAACGTTGATGAGGATGGTAGGGTATTGATCATGCCTAAAGGCCCAGACCCTGTACTTTTTGGCATTAGGGGTGACTCACCCTATCACGTACTTGCAGTAATGACGTACATACTCAACATTATGAATGTCAAGTACTCTGGATGGATTGTATATAAGACTAACCAAGCGACAAATAATCACCTAAAGATGAGACCAAAGTACAGACCATATGCACCATACATTACTATAGGCATTATTGAGAAGACATTTAGAACTCAACATCATCACCTAGTAGTCAAACTTAACAATAATGTCAAAATTATAGCCTATAGGCATTTAGGAAAGATCTTGAACGTACTACAGAATAGTGTTGGTTCTCTAGTTGAAGTGTGGGGTGGAGTTAAACCTGAAGGAAGAGGATACTCACTCTATCTTGAGGGTTTGAAAGTATTAAGCAATTACAATATCAAGTTATTAAACCCTAAATGTCCAAAATGTAATTCTAGAATGAAGTCTTCAGGTAAGGGTAGGCCATTAAGATGTCCAAAGTGTAAATATCTCTTGAGAGTTTTTAGCAAGACAATAGTTAAGGATGGTCATACCCTCCACGGTATTTTCTATCCAAGACTCTCAGAATTTAGACACCTAATGAAACCTGAAGATAGATTTGGAATTGAAGGTATGGGTAGAGTTTTCTTAAAACCATTAATGTGGATTCATTAATTTTTCACATTCTCTCTTTAGTCCCTTTGGTGGCGTTGGTCCTTTCTGACCAAGATACTTGCCTAGGTACTTAGCTTCACCTTCTGCTCTTACAAGTACGAGATGTAGAAATCTTATACCTTTTCTTAAGATTATTGGATTAGGTGAATTATTAACCACTTCAATAGTTAAATTTCCCTCAAAACCACAATCAACAACTGTTGGTGGTGCTGAAAGTCCCCAACGTGCAAGTGTACTTCTTAGATTACAGAGACCAACAATGTTTGATGGTAACTTTATATA